>DPKT01000073.1:0-15178 GCA_003542385.1 Desulfomicrobium sp. | reverse complement strand
CCCATGGCCTTGCCCATGATGCGCGGCACGAGGATGACGTCCTGCACGACCTGCGCGGCCACGAAGACCACGCCCGTCAGGCCCAGGACGATCCAGAAGGACTGCCCCGTCTCCAGGGCGTGGATGGCCGCGACCATGACGGCCGGGATGGCGCCCAGGACCTGCAGGTACGGCACCAGGCTCATGACGCCGAGCATGATGCCGAGCAGAATGCCCAGGGGCAGCCCGATGAGGAAGAAGCCCGTGGCGAAGACCACGCACAGGGCCCCGGAGATGAAGATCTGGCCGCGGAAGTAGCGGCTCATGGCCAGGTCGAACTCCTCCACGAAGGACACCACGCCCGCCCGGTACGGGGCCGGGATCATCTCCTTCCAGGCCACGCGGACCTTCTGGAAGTCCAGGAGCAGGAAGATGAGGTACATGAAGACCACGCCGGGCACGACCAGGGCCATGATCACGCTGTAGGTGCCGGAGATGAACCCCATGATGCCGGGCAGGAGCCTGCGCAGTGCGGCCTGGGCCATGGAGATGAAGCTGTCCGTGCGGAAGAAGTTCTGGACTTCGGGCGTGTTGAAGTAGTCCCGCAGGGCCTGCCAGACGTCGGGCGGCAACCGCTTGGCCGCTGCTTCGGCCAGCTTGGAGTTGCTGACCAGGTCGGAGATGAGGCGGCCCATGTGCGCCATCTCGCGCCCCATCAGAGGCACCACGATGAGGAAAATCCCGACCACGACCAGCACGAAGAGGAGCAGGGTCAGGCCGATGGCCACGCTCCTGCTCTTGACCACCCCCTGCACCCGGAGCACCAGCGGGTTCATGATGTAGGCCAGGATCAGGGCCACGGCGAAGGGCACGAGCACGTCGCTCAGGTAGCCCAGGGCCGAGATGATGGCCCAGACCAGGCCCACGGACAGGGCCATGCGCACGACGCGGTCGAAGGAATAGGGTTTTTCGTCGAGAATCATCGGCCCTCCGGCGGATGGAAGATGTCGAAGCGGTCCGGGCTTTCCCCGCTTCCGGCAGATAGCAGAGTCGGCCATGCCTTGGAAGCCCGGACAGCCCACGTCCCTTGATTTGAAATCGCCCTTCACCTACACGAACGCATCCGCACCGCAAACCAAGGGCAGCCCCATGTTCGAACCGCAAAGCATCATCGCCTTCCTGACCCTGGCCAGCCTCGAGATCGTCCTTGGCATCGACAACATCGTCTTCATCGTCATCATCACCAACAACCTGCCCGAGGCCCTGCAGGCCAAGGCGCGCAAGATCGGCCTGGCCATGGCCATGCTGACCCGCATCGGCCTGCTGTTCGCCATCACCTGGGTCATGGGGCTCACGGCCACCCTCTTCACGGTCATGGAGCACGCCGTGTCCAGCCGCGACCTCATCCTGCTGGGGGGCGGGCTCTTCCTCATCGCCAAGGCCACCTTCGAGATTCACGAGAAGCTGGAGCACAGGCCCGAGGAGGACGTGCGCGTGCGCAAAACCCTCGGCTTCGTCTCGGCCGTTACCCAGATCATGTTCCTCGACATCATCTTCTCGCTGGATTCCGTCATCACGGCCGTGGGCATGGCCAACAACATCTCCGTCATGATCGCGGCGGTGGTGGCCGCAGTGGCCGTGATGCTCCTCTTCGCCGACACGGTCAGCGGGTTCGTCAAGCGACAGCCGACCATCCAGGTCCTGGCCCTGTCCTTCCTCATCCTCATCGGCGTGTTCCTGGTGGCCGAAGGCATGGGCAAGCACATCGACCGCGGCTACATCTACTTCGCCATGAGCTTCTCCCTGCTGGTGGAGATCCTGAACCTGCGCATGCGAAAGGTTTCCGCGGCGAGGAAGGCCTGAGCGGGTACTCACAAACCCGACTTGCCTTGCAGGCCGCCCTCGCCTAAAAGAACTAACCCCATTTTCTTTTTGGAGAACAGCCATGGCCTTCGCCCCGACGTTTTTCCACACCTTCCTGGAGAGCTGCTCCACGCACCGGGACAATCTCGCCTTCATCTACCGCGTGGGCGAAGACGAATTCCGGGTCACCTACGAGAAGTTCTTCGAGGACGTGCTCATCCTGGCCCGCGCCTTCAAGGCCAACAAGGTCCGCCGCGGGGACAAGGTCTTCCTGCTGTCCGACAACCGCTACTCCTGGATCGTCACGGACATGGCCCTGCAGGCCCTGGGCGCCGTCAGCGTGCCGCGCGGGTCCGACACGCCGCCGAGCGAGATCGAGTTCATCGTCACCCATTCCGGGGCGGAGTTCCTCATCCTCGAGACGGAGAAGCTCTACAGGGACTGCCAGCCCCTGATCAAAACCCTGAAACCCAGAGGGCTTTTCATCATCGCGGGCGAAGAGAAGCACTCCTGGTTCGACAAGGCCGTGACCTACAGCGAACTCCTCAAGGACCGGACCATCGAGCCGCGCGACATCGAGTGGTTCAAGGGGCTGGCCGCCAAGATCACCCCCGACGACCTGCTGACCATCATCTACACCTCGGGGACCACCGGCACGCCCAAGGGCGTCATGCTGACCCATTCCAACATCATGCACAACGTGCGCACCCTGCCGCCGCTCATCAGGCTGCAGTCCGACGACGTGTGGGTGTCCATCCTGCCGACCTGGCACATCTTCGAGCGCACGGCCGAATACCTCTCCGTGGCCAAGGGCAGCTGCCTGGTCTACTCGTCCATCCGCACCTTCGCCTCGGACCTCGAAACCTACAAGCCCACCCAGGTGGCCACGGTGCCGCGCATCTGGGAGTCCCTCTATTCCAAGATCACGGCCGCACTGAAAAAGAAAGACCCGAAGAAGGCCAAGATCTTCAACCTGCTCGTCCGGGTCTCGGCCGCCTACCGCCGCAACAGGCGCATCATGCGCGACCAGCTGCCGGTCTTCGAGAAGAAGGCCTTCCCCCTGCGCTGGGCGGCCAAGGTCCGCGCCGCGGTGGAGAACGTGTTCCTCTTCCTGCCCTACCTCCTGGCCCAGAAGAAATTCACCCTCGTACAGGACAAGTTCGGCGGCCGGCTCAAGGCGGCCATCAGCGGCGGCGGCAGCCTGCCGCCCTACCTGGACGAGTGGATCGACGCCATCGGCATCCGCATCGTCAACGCCTACGGCATGACCGAGTGCTCGCCGGGCATCGCCGGCCGCGGCTTCAACTGCGATGTCTTCGGGACCATCGGCCCGGCCGTGGCCGAGACGGAACTGCGCATCGTCAATGACCAGGGCGAGGTCGTGCCGAACGGCACCGAAGGCGAGATCCAAGTCCGCGGGGCCCAGGTCTCCAAGGGCTACTACAACAACCCCGAGGCCAACGCCTCGGCCTTCACGCCCGACGGCTTCCTGCGCACGGGCGACCTGGGCAAGCTGACCCTCACGGGCGAACTTGTCATAACCGGCCGGGCCAAGGAAATCATCGTCCTGGCCAGCGGCGAGAACGTGGACCCGACCAACATCGAGGCCACCCTGTCCATGTTCCCCTTCGTCCAGGACGCCGTGCTGGTGGGACAGGACAAAAAGGGCCTGGGCGCCCTCATCGTGCCGGACCTCGAAAAGCTGCGGGAATTCGTCTACGAGAAGTACAACCAGGTCCTGGACGAGACCGAGTCCGCCCTGAAGGACAAGCAGCTCCTGGACCGCCTGCGCGAGGAGATGAACAAGCTCCTGAACGCCAAGAAAGGCTTCAAGCCCTACGAGAAGCTCCAGAACATCCATTTCCTGGACAAGGAGTTCACCCTCGGCGAAGAGCTGACCAACTCCTTCAAGAAGAAGCGGCACGTCATCGAGAAGAAGTACAAGGACATCATCAACCGGCTTTTGAAGTAGCGGGCCAGGCGCCTGGCGAGGACGGAGCTCTCCGCCGTCCCCAAAGCCGCGCCGCAGCGCCCGGCCGGATCACCCCCTTTCCAGCAGAAAACGGAACCACGGCCGTTTCGTGCGCACGGGCGAGATCGGCGCATAATCCCACAGGTCCAGCGGTTCACCGCGAAGCACGGACATCGGATGTTCATCGACCAGGCGCCGGGCGTCCCGCTCCCCGAGCAGGTCCCCCGCAACGTCCACTGCCTGTCGGAGCAGCGGGCGGCGCGAACGGACGCCATGGCAGTCGCTGGCCAGGAAATGCACCAGACGGTGCTCCAGAAGCCGCCTGCACAGCGCCGCCATTTCCGGCCCCAGACGACCCAGGAGGCTTGCTGCCGTGATCTGCACGGCCACGCCCATGGACACCCAGCCGTAAAGTCTGGCCGGGTCGCGCCGGACGTAGTCGTATCTCTCGGGATGCGCCAGCACCACATGGTAGCCGCGCCGGCGCAGACTCTGCAGATGGTCGTCGATACCCGGGGGCGGCGCATATCCCGGGAGTTCGAGCAACAACCACGGACCGCCGTTGAGGGTTTGAAGCCTTTCCCCATCGAGATGCGCATCGAGGCTTGCGTCCATGCTGAGTTCGCTCCCGGTCCAGACCTTCAGCGAGACCCCTTCGTGCAGAAGGCGGGTCTGCAACTGCGCAACGGCATGGACAATCTCCGCTCGCCCGTTGGGCCAGAACATCGGGTGCCAATGCGGGGTGCAGATCACTCCGTCGATGCCGTCGTCCACGGCCATGCGCGCCATGGACACCGCCTCGTCCATCGTTCCGGGCCCGTCATCAATGCCGGGAAGCATGTGGCAGTGAATATCGATCATGTGCCCTCTGCCTTGCCAAAACGGCAGAAGCGAGCCGGCCCCCTGCCATTTTCGGCGATAGCGTTCATATAACGCAACTTCGGCTCATCCCGCCGTATCGTCAATGCCTGAGCGCCGATGTTGACAACCCTGGCCAAATGGTTCACCGGCGTTGATATGCGGCGCGAAGATTCTTCGCGCCGCATATCAACGAAACAGATTGCACGCGTCAGGACATGAAATCGTCGACGATCGACGACAAGTATCCGAGCCGGCAACCGATTCGTAATATCTTCCATGTAGAATCGAATGATCACACGCATTGACAGCATATTACGACTAGCCATTTCTCTGCTGCTGGTGTTCTGTACGCCACCGGTAGTCCACGATTATGGCCCGGCCTCCGTACCTTCCCTTGAGCAAAGATCCAAGACGGATCATTTTGCACCCAGCATCGCGGAGTCGGCAATTGGGTCTTTCGACCTCGTGCAGAGGGTGAACCACAAATCTTCAGACAGAACATTTTACGACGCCGTAGTTCCCGATCAAGTCTCGATCTCTTCAACCCCATTCCTTGCATTTTCACCCTTCAAAATCATCGATCGCTTTGCCCGAAAAATCAGCTTCAAAGCGATCTCCAGCCGCGCGCCTCCTCGTTTCCTGCTCTAAGATAAGCGTTCCATTTTCCATCGATGCAGCTTGATATCGGTGGTGAACCTTATGTCCTTCAATGCAGGAGGCTTCATGCCAAACGACAACACTCCGCGCCACGATTGCGCCCATTCACCTACGCCACAGCAGGAAATCGACTACACCCCCAAGAACTACAGCTTGCGTGAAAGCATGCCGACACTGCTGAAGTTCCTTGCTATCGCCGGGTTTATTTTCTTCATATTCTGGTTTTACGAATCGCGTTAGTCAGAGCAAATAAAGTTCTACGTGTCCTTAACCTCCTTGCGGGAGGCATATGCGTCCCGCAAGGGCATCGTATAACAAATTTAGCGCGAGACTAATGATGATTCCGAAAAAAAATACACCTATACACTGGCATTACTTCATCGCTCTGGAAAATGATATTTCGCAATTTTCAAGGTTTTTGGAAATTGCCGAGTCAAACTTCTCCAGCTACTCAATCGAACTTGGTCGCATACTTTTTGCTGCAGCTTCAGAAGTTGATGTTATTGCAAAAAAATACTGTCAAAAATTAGAAAATAGCTGCGCTGCAGACAACATTGGAAACTACAAGACGATCATAACAAAGCATCACCCGGACTTCAACGCAATCAAGGTACATCTGCCAAGATTCGGTTTGACGCTGACACCGTGGAACAAATGGCGCACAGATACGCAACCGCTTTGGTGGCGTGCATACACCAGAGTAAAGTACGAACGCCATGAACACTTTGCCGAGGCCAATCTCAAAAACGCACTCAATGCGGTGGCGGCTCTCTACGTTCTCCAGATTTTTCTATACCGGAGAGAAGCGGAAGCAGGAGAACTCACTCCTAACCCGCAACTTTTCCTGATTGGCGAGACGCCCACTCTTGATGCCACAACCGGAAACCATGAAAAAGGGCTTATCTACAATTTTGTCTCTGCAGGCGACGAAGGTTAGGCGTGAATTTGCGCTCTTCGATTACATATATTTTGCGTTATTTCGTTAATGATACTGAGCACATCAAATGTTCAGCCTGCATATTGATCCAAAGATCAACATTTTTTACGAACACAACATGATCACCAATGATTTCAAATAGAAAAATATATTTATCACGTATGCATCAATATCATTTGACTTTCGAAGTCACCAAAACTATGTGACGCTCAACACTGCTGAGTTCCGCCGAGGGCGGAAGCGGGGGACCCATTCTTTGGGGCGAATCGCACATGCGTAGGGTACCTTTCGACCCGAGCCCGTCAGCTAACCTCGTAAGCATCGAAAGGAGACCTCCCTTTGGCGTGAGGCCTCCTCATGGTTCATGCCTCTTTTTTTGAGGCGGGGGGTTATTTATGTGTCGTCCCATCCGCAAAGCCTCGCGGCTTTCTCGCGGCGCGAACAGCATCCAGTTCCGCCCGCGTCTTCATTTCAAGACATCGTTCACTGCCGTTTTGACAACTCATTACGGCGACATCGACACTCCTTCACCGCCTTTGCCCTGAAAAAGGACTGTCACGGCTTTCCGTCGTGACAGTCCTTCCTGCGTTCTAGCGAACACATCCTTCGGCATAGCAGGCAGTTCTGGACCCGGGTCATCCCGCGTGGGGAATCGCTGTGGATGTATTTATCTGCAATAATCTGTTTTTATTGATTCATTCAAACAGAGGTGGTCTCCTATGGTCTTCAGTTGGATGAACGTCTCGATCCTGGCATTCCTGGCGGCCGGCCTGGCATTCGCCCTCGGGCCCATCGTCGTGTCCCTCCTCCTGGCCCCCAAGGCCAGGGGCGGCGCCTTCGCCGAATCCTACGAATGCGGCATTCCGGTGCACGGGCGGCAGGCCTGGGTGCAATTCGGCCTGACTTTCTACTTCTACGCCCTCATCTTCCTCGCCTTCGACGTCGACGTCCTCTACCTCTTCCCGGTGGCCGCCATGTACCCTGACACCACCGGCAGGGTTCCCTTCTGGCAGGTCCTCGTCTTCATTGCCGTGCTCTTCGCCGCGATCTTCTATTTTTCCAGCAAAGGAGTGTTCTCATGGCCCAGACGAATCCGCGTATCGCCCCGGCGGTAACAGACCTCGAACCGCCGCTGCTCAACCTGAAGCCGGCGCAGCAGGTGCTCGACATCTGCCGGGCCATGTCGCTGTGGCCCATGACCTTCGGCCTGGCCTGCTGCGCCATCGAGATGATGGCCGTCGGCATGGCCCGTTTCGACATCTCGCGCTTCGGGGCCGAAGTTTTCCGGCCCTCGCCCCGCCAGTCGGACCTCATGATCGTGGCCGGAACCGTGACGCACAAGATGGCCCCGGCCCTGGTGCGCCTGTACGAGCAGATGCCGGCTCCCAAATACGTCATCGCCATGGGAAACTGCGCCATCTCGGGCGGCCCCTTTGCCGGGGAGCACAACTACAACGTGGTCGAGGGCGTGGACACGCTCGTACCCGTGGACGTCTATGTCCCCGGCTGTCCGCCGCGCCCCGAGGGACTGCTGGAAGGGCTCTTCCTCCTGCAGGAGAAGATCACCGGGAAACGCTGGTGGCCCGAGGCCCTGGGAGGGATCGAGCCATGAACGGACACTTCCTCGAAACCCTGCCCTGCCTTTGCTCCTCGGTTCAGGACCCCGGGCGCACGGGCCTGACCTTCGCGGTCCTCATCGCCCCCGGACAGGTCCGCAGCGCCGCGCAGCTTTGCCGGGCCGCCGGCTACCATCTGGAGGACGTCACCGTGTGCGAGGTGCAGGAGGGAACCCTGGCCATCTACCACTTCGACCGCTTCGGCCGGCCGGGCCGCATCTCCTGTATGGCCCTGAGCACCGACAACGCCTTCGACTCCATCGCCGACATCTTTCCCGGGGCCGACTGGCACGAACGGGAGTGCTTCGACTTTTTCGGCACGACCTTCGCCGGGCACCCAAACCTCATCCCCCTGCTCCTGCCGCCCGACGCCCAGACACCGCCGCTCAGAAAGCAGGACGGCGGCAAGGTCCCCCTGACCACGATCTTCCCCTGGGCCCAGGCCCCGGCAACCCCGGAGGAGGCATGATGTTCACCAAGGAACAGATCCCCGAGCGCGGATTCTACACGCAGCACTTCGAACAGGGAAAGCAGGACAACACCCTCATCCTGAACATGGGCCCCCAGCACCCTTCGACGCACGGCGTCCTGCGCGTCATGCTGGAGATCGACGGCGAGTACATCCTGCGCGCCGACCCCGTGCTCGGGTACATCCACCGCATGCACGAGAAGATGGCCGAGGGCAAAACCTACGCCCAGTTCATCACCAACATGGGCCGCGTGGACTACCTGCACGCCCTGGCCTGGAACTGGGCCTTCGTGGGCGCGGTGGAAAAACTCGGGGAGACCCCGCCTACGCCGCGGGCCGAGTACCTGCGCGTCATCACCTGCGAACTGAACCGCATCTCCTCGCACCTGCTCTGGTGGGGGGCCTACCTCCTGGACCTGGGCGCCTTCACCCCCATCCTCTACGCATTCGACGACCGCGAGGAACTCCTGGACATCCTCCAGGACATGACCGGCTCCCGCCTGACCTACGCGTCCTTCACCTTCGGGGGCGTGGTCGCGGACATGAGCGACGCGCTCAAGGAACGCATCACGCGCTTCATCGCGCGGCTGCGCGACCGTCTGCCCATGTACAAGTCCCTGGTCACGGACAACTTCATCCTTCTCGGCCGGGTCGAAGACATAGGGCACATCCCCGTGGACATGGCCGTGCGCTACGGCGCCACGGGCCCGGTCCTGCGCGGCAGCGGCGTGGCCTACGACGTGCGCCGGGCCGAGCCCTATTCCGTCTATCCGGACCTGGATTTCACCATCCCCACCAGCCCTCGCACCGACGCCCTGGGGCGCTACCTGGTGCGCATGCAGGAACTCGAACAGAGCCTGAACATCGTCGAACAGGCCGTGGCCCAGATTCCCGAAGGCGACATCCAGGCCAAGATGCCAAAAAAACCGAAAGTCCCGGCCGGCGAAGTCTACTTCGCCGTGGAAGGGGCGCGGGGCAAGATCGGCTGCTACCTGCAGAGCGACGGGGGCGGGAGCCCCTACCGCGTCAAGCTGCGCGCCCCGAGCTTCTCCAACCTGAGCCTGTTCGCGGAACTGAGCCAGGGCACGCTCCTGGCCGACGCCGTATCCATCCTGGGCAGCCTCGACCTCGTCATCCCGGAGATTGACCGATGATCGACCCGCAACTCCTGCGCATCCTCGTGGCATTGGTGGGCATCCTGGTCTTCGTGGCCCTGAACGCCCTGGCCCTTGTCTACGCCGAGCGGAAAATCGCCGGCCATGTCCAGCGCCGCCCCGGCCCCTACGAAGTGGGCCCCCACGGCATACTCCAACCCCTGGTGGACGGCCTCAAGCTCATGGGCAAGCAGCTGACCACCCCCAAGGACGCCGACCCGGTCATCTTCTGGCTGGCGCCCGTCATGTGCTTCATGCCCGTGGCCCTGTGCATGCTGCCCATCCCCTTCGGCCCGAACCTCGTGGCCCTGAAGCTCGACCTGGGCATCGTGCTCATCCTGGCCTTCGCCGGGTTCGGCGTGCTCTCGCTGTGCCTGGCCGGCTGGGGCTCCAACAACAAGTGGAGCCTCCTGGGCGCGGCCCGCTCCGTGGCCCAGAACGTGGCCTATGAAATCCCCCTGCTCCTGTCCGTGCTCTCGGTCGCCTTCATGACCGGCAGCCTGGATCTGGCCACCATCTCCTCCGGCCAGGGCGCCCTTCCCTGGCAGTGGAACGCCCTGGTCAACCCTCTGGGCTTCATCATCTACTTCATCTGCGCCCTGGCCGAGACCAACCGCGCCCCCTTCGACCTTCCCGAGGCCGAGAGCGAGCTGACCGCGGGTTTCCACACCGAATACTCGGGCATGGGTTTCGGGCTCTTCTTCATGGCCGAGTACGCCAACATGGTCGTGGTCTGCTCCGTGGCCACCGTGCTCTTCCTGGGCGGCTGGAACGGCCCCTTCGCCCCCGGCTGGTGGTGGTTCCTGCTGAAGATGTACGCCCTCATCTTCCTCATCATCCAGATCCGCTGGACGTACCCCCGGGTGCGTTTCGACCAGCTCCTGAACCTGTGCTGGCGGTGGCTCGTGCCCCTGGCCCTCGTGAACCTGGTGTACGTCACCGTCATCGTCAAACTCTAGGAGGCGTCGCGTGTACAGACTCGAAGAAATCAAGCGCGCGGCCCGGGGCATGTGGTCCCTCGTCGTCGGCCTGAACATCACCGGGAAATACTTTCTGCAGCCCAACGTGACCATCCACTACCCCCGACAGGAAGTGGACAATCTGGCGACGTTTCGGGGTCATATCGAGCTGATTCCCGAGGACAACGATCCGCTGACGCCGCGCTGCATCTCCTGCGGCACGTGCGCCAGGGCCTGCCCCTCGAACTGCATCACCGTGACCAAGAAAAAGGCCCCCGCGCCCACGCCCGAGGAAGTCGAACAGGGCGTCAAGCCCAAGGCGCCCAAGGACCCCGAAACCTTCCGGCTTGACTTCACCCTCTGCTCCCTGTGCGGACAATGCGTGATGTCCTGCCCCGCAGACGCGATCCGCTTCTCGCAGAACATCAACATCGCGGGGTATTCGCGGCAGGACTTCTATTTCGACCTCATCGCCCGGCTGCGCTCACGGCTGCCGAAACACGTCAAGAAGGCGGAATAATTATGGAAACACTCGCATTGTTCGCCTACGCCCTGTACCTGGCCATCATCGTCGGCGGCGGGTTCACGGCCGTGACCAACCCGAACCTGGTCCGGGCCCTGGTCGGCCTGGTGGCGGCCATGTTCGGCGTCGCCGGCATGTATTTCCTCATGAACGCGCCCTTTGTGGGCCTCATGCAGCTGCTCATCTACGTCGGCGCCATCAGCGTCCTCATCTTCTTCGCCATCATGCTGACCCGCCCGCCGGCGGGCGGCGAGGAGCAGGCCACGTCCAAGCGCAGGCCCATGACCTTCGTGGCCGCGGCCGCGCCGGTGGCACTGCTGGGGGCGGTCTGCCTCAAGGCATTCGAACAGACCGTGGACGTGCCCGACGAAACGGGCATCAAGGAACTGGGGCAGGGGCTCCTGGGCACCTACGGGCTGGCCTTCGAGCTCATTTCCGTGGTGCTCCTGGTGGCCATGGCCGGGGCCGTCCTGCTTGGCTTCAAACGGAGGGAGGAGGCATGAACTCGCTCTTTCTCTTTCATCTGGCGGGGCTTGCACTCCTGGGCCTGGGCCTTTTCGGCCTCGTCCAGCGCAAGACCCTCGTGGGCATGCTCATCAGCGTCGAACTGCTCCTGAACGGCGCGGGCCTGTCCATCGTCGCCTCGGCCAAGCTGACCCCGGCCGACGACGTCCTCGGCCAGCTTTCGTCGCTCTTGATCATGGGGCTGGCCGCCGCCGAGGCGACCCTGGTCCTGGCCATCATCCTGGTTGTGCTGCGGCGCTTCGGCTCCGTGGAAACCGACACCATCGCCACACTGAGGGACTAAATGGACACACCGGCACTCCTCATCCCCCTCATCGTCACGGGTCTCGCCCCCCTGGGCATCTGGATATTCCGCAAAACCCCGAACACCCGTGAAGGCGTCTCCTTCGTCGCCGCGGCCCTGACCTTCGGCTTCATGCTCTCCCTCGTCCCGGGCGTGCTCGGCGGCGAGATCAAGACCCTGACCGTGTTCACCATCCTGCCGGGCATCACCGTCAAGCTCTGCGCCGACGGGCTGACCATGATCTTCGGCATCGTAGCGAGCTTCCTGTGGTTTCTGGCCACGAGCTACAACATCGGCTACATGCGCGGCCTGAACGAGCACGCCCAGACGCGCTACTACTTCTGCTTCGCCATCGCCATCTTCGGCGCGGTAGGCGTGGCCATGAGCGCGAACATCTTCACGCTCTACCTCTTCTACGAGGTCATCTCCATCTTCACCTACCCCCTCGTCGCGCACCATCAGGACGACGAGGCCTACAGCGGCGCGCGCAAGTACATGGTCTACCTCATGGGCACGTCGAAGCTCTTCCTGCTCCCGGCCATGGTCCTGACCTACGTCATCTGCGGCACCCTCGACTTCCAGCTCGGCGACGTGGTCAAGGGCATCTTCCCGGCCGACGCCGACCCGTTCCTGGTGCAGCTGACCTACGTGCTCTACATCGCAGGTCTCGCCAAGGCGGCCCTCATGCCGTTCCACAACTGGCTGCCCTCGGCCATGGTCGCGCCCACGCCGGTCTCGGCCCTGCTGCATGCGGTGGCGGTGGTCAAGGCGGGCGTCTTCTCGGTCAGCCGGATCATCCTGTCGGGCTTCGGCCTCGAAACCATGAACGCTCTGAACCTAGGCATCCCCACGGCCTACCTGGCCGCCTTCACCATCGTCGTGGCGTCGATCATCGCCCTGACCAAGGACGACCTGAAGGCCCGGCTGGCCTACTCCACCGTCAGCCAGCTGTCCTACGTCATCATCGGCGTGACCATGCTCACCCCCGACGCCGTCACGGGCGGCCTGGCCCACATCGCGCACCACGCCTTCTCCAAGATCACGCTCTTCTTCGCCGCCGGCGCCATCTACGTGGCCACGCACCACAAGAAGATCAGCCTCATGGGCGGGTTCGGGCGCAAGATGCCCTTCACCTTCACCATGTTCGCCCTGGCTGCCCTGTCCATGATCGGCATGCCGCCGGTCTGCGGGTTCGTGTCCAAATGGTACCTGATCAACGGGGCCATGCAAGCCCACCAGGTCATCATCCTCTGCGCCCTTCTGGGCAGCACGATCCTGAACGCCGGCTACTTCACGCCCATCATCTACCGGGCCTTCTTCATGGCGCCCAGCCCCGCCGTGGACTACGACCACTGCTCCGAGGCGCCCATGACCATGGTCATCCCACTGACCATCACGGCCGTGATCAGCGTGCTGCTGGGCTTCTTCCCGCAGATCTTCTTCAGCTTCATCAACGTCTTCACCAAGTTCGGAGGCTAGCCGTGGAAACAAGCACTCTTGGCGAACTCCTGGGCAGGGCCCGGCAGAACCCCGGCTTCTGGAAAAAGGTCATGTACGGGATCATGGTCCTTCTGGTCGGGCTGAACGTCTTCATCTACCCGCACACCCCGCACTTCCCGGGCGAGGGAAAGCCCGGCTACTGGGCCGTGTTCGCGCTGGTCGCCACGGTCGCCATGGTCCGGATCTGCAAGGGGGCCGCCCACACCTTCCTGGGCAAGAAGGAGGGCTACTATGACCGCTAGCTTCCAGCACCCCTCCGTCCCGTTCCTGATCGCGGCGCTGCTCATCCCGCTCATCAGGACGGACAAATACCGCTGGCTCCTGCCCATCCCGGCCCTCATGGCCCTCGCATCGGTACTGACCATGCCGACGGGCACGCATGGGGTCATGCACTACCTCGGGCAGACCCTGACCACGGGCAGGGTGGACACGCTGTCCATCGTCTTCGCCCACGTCTTCGCCATCCAGTCGGTCATCGGCTTCATCTACGCCCTGCACCTCAAGGACAGGGCCCAGCACGTGGCCGCCAACCTCTACGTGGCGGGCGGCTTCGGCTGCGTCTTCGCCGGCGACTACCTGACCCTGTTCCTCTTCTGGGAGCTGATGAGCATCGCCTCGACCATGCTCATCTGGCTGAATCGCGCCCCGCGCTCGACGGCGGCGGGCTTCCGCTACTTCCTGTTCCATACCCTGGGCGGGCTCATGCTCCTGGCGGGCATGCTGATCCGGCACCAGGCCACGGGCAGCTTCGCCTTCGAAGCCATCATCCCGGCCTCGGCCCAATGGTACGACTACCTCATCCTGGCCGGCTTCTGCGTCAACGCCGCCGTCGTGCCCCTGCACGCCTGGCTGCCCGACGCCTACCCACGGGCGACCATCACCGGCGCGGTCTTCATGTCGGCCTACACGACCAAGACGGCCGTGTACGTCCTGCTGCGCGGCTTCTCCGGCTTCGAGGTCCTGGCCATCGGCGGGACCATCATGGCCATCTACGGCGTCTGCTACGCCACCATCGAGAACAACGCCCGGCGCATCCTGTCCTACCACATCGTCTCGCAGGTCGGGTACATGGTCGCCGGCATCGGCATCGCCTCCCAGCTGACCCTGAACGGCGCCTGCGCCCACGCCTACGCCCACATCATCTACAAGGGCCTGCTGTTCATGACCACGGGCGCGCTGCTCTACGCCACGGGCACGGCCAAGCTCTCGGAGCTCGGCGGCCTGGTGCGGCGCCTGCCCTGGGTCTTCGTGCTGTACATGGTTGCGGCCGTGTCCATCTCGGGCATGCCGCTCTTCTCGGGCTTCGTGTCCAAGACCATGGTCATCGCCGGGGCGGCCGAGGCGCACCGCACCTGGCTGGCGCTGGGGCTCGAACTGGCCTCCATCGGCACCTTCCTGTCCGTCGGCCTGAAGCTCCCGTACTTCGCCTTCTACGCCAAGCCCGACGACATGACCCGGCAGATCACCCCCATCCCGGCCAACATGTACGTGGCCATGGGCCTGGGCGCGGCATTGTGCTTCATCATCGGCATCCAGCCGCAGCTGCTGTACTCGCTGCTGCCCTTCGAAGCCGACTACGTGCCCTACACGCCGTGGCACGTGCTGCAGATCTCCATCCTGCTCGGCTTCACGGGCCTGGGCTTCTCCCTCATGGTGGGGCGCCTCACCCCGGCGGCCAAGCAGAATCTGGACTTCGAGTTCTTCTACATCTGGATCGGCAGGATCTTCCTGTTCTTCTGCCAGTACCCCTTCGCCGTGGTCGACGCCTGGTGGAGCGAAATCTACCGGAAGGTCGGCCTGGGCGGTCTGCTGGAACGCGCCAAGGAAGCCAACTACTGCGACCAGCTCGTCATCGACGGCATCCTGGACGGCAGCGCCCT
>DPKT01000248.1 GCA_003542385.1 Desulfomicrobium sp. | reverse complement strand
GGCCGTTGAATCCGAAGGCCGTGCCCAGGCTCGTCGACAGGAACCCCGCCAGTGCGCCCCAGCCGGCCGCCAGCCGTCTGGCATGGGGCTGTGCGCTGCAGAGCCCCCACAGGGCGTAGGCCGCGAGCAGGAGCCCCAGGCCCGTCTTGAGCCAGGATTCCGGGAAGTGCCGCAGGAGCAGTACGCCCGTCGCCGCTCCGGGCAAGGCCCCCAGGAGGAGCGCTCGGATGCCGGAAGTGTCCAGATGGGCGCGGTAGCTCCAGGCCATCTGGATGTTGAGGGCGAGCACCACGAGCCCGCATGTGGGCACGGCGGTGCGCATGTCGAGGCCCAGGGCCACGACGGGCATGGCCACCAAGGCCGCGCCGAAGCCGACGATGCCGTTGATGAATCCGCCCAGCAGCCAGCCGGCGAGGGTGGTGAGAATGGCGTGGGTCATGTCCATGCGGCGTTCCTGGCTGCTGCGGGGAGGCTCGGTTTCTTCGTGGACGGTTGCCCTCCGTGGGGTGCCGGGGCGGAGCCCCACGGAGGAATGATCAGATGGCGATGTTCAGGATGCGGCATGCGGTCCCGTACATGACTTTGCGGCGCACGTCATCGCTCAAGGGGAACTCTTCATACGCCGCAAGTGCGTCGGCCAGTTCGATGAAGGGGTGGGCGCTGGCGAAGACGACCTTGTCCTGAATGATGGTGCTCATGGCCTGCACGAAGACGTCGGCCATGGGCGCGCGCTCGTACTCCGAGAAGTCCATGTAGACGTTGGCGTTGCGCAGGCAGGCGTAGACGGCCTCGTTGACGTAGGGGTAGCCCCCGTGGCTCATGATGATGGTCAGCTCCGGGAAGTCGCGGGCCACCTGGTCCACGTGACGCGGGTCGGCGTAGTCCATGATGGCGCCGGCGACCTGCGGCGGGGGAGCCATGGTCACGAACACGGGCAGGTTCAGCTCGGCGCACTTGGCGTAGACGGGATAGTAGCGGGCCTCGCAGGCGGGGATGTGGGCCAGGTAGGGGTCGATGGCCACGCCCCTCATGCCGTGTTCCTCCACGGCGCGCACGATGTCGTACACGGCGGCCATCTTCTTGTGGGGGTCGACGCCCCAGAACCCGACGAACTTCTTGGGGTACGCCCGGCAGAAGTCGAGGACGCTGCCGTTGTTGGCCGGCGAGCCGTAGGTGGTCTCGCAGTCTCGGCCGGTGATGACGGCGAGCTCGACGCCGCGTCTGTCCAGATCGGCGACGATCTCGTCCAGGGGCTGCGGCTTGCGGGCGTCGAAGCCGATGGCCTTGCAGGCGGCCTTGAACATGGCGCTGTTCTTGATGCCGTTTATGATTTCCGGGGTGTTGGGCCGGAAACGGAAGTCTATGATTTTCATGACAAAAGTCTCCTGTTCCAGACGGCCAAGCGGCCGGTCGGGTTTGAGAAGCCGCCGGACGGGTCGTCCGGCGGCGTGGTGTACGGGTGGTTTACTTGTTGCCGACGAGGCAGAGCGGCACTTCGGGGATGTAGGTCACGATCAGGAGCACCAGGATCATGAGACCGAGCATGGGCAGCGCGGTGCGGGCGATATACTCGATCTTGGCTTTGGAGACGCTGCTGGCCACGAAGAGGTTCACGCCCACGGGCGGGGTGATGAAGCCGATGGCCAGGTTGACGACGATGATGACGCCGAAGTGCAGGGGCGAGACGCCCACGCCCGTGACGACCGGGAGCAGGATCGGCGTGAGGATGACGATGGCGGCCAGGGCTTCCATGAACGTGCCGACGATGAGCAGCAGGACGTTGATGATCATGAGGACCATGAACTTGCTGCTGGTGAAGCCCAGGATGGCCCTGGCGATGGTGCCGGGCACGTCCTCCAGAGTCATGATGTTGCCGAAGAGCGTGGCCATGGCCATGAGCACGATGATGGTCGCCGACGTCTCGCAGGACTCCACGCAGCACGCGGCGAACTTGCGGGCGTCGATCTCCCTGTACACGAACACGCCGACGATGAGGCCGTAGAAGGCGGCCACGGCGGCTGCCTCGGTCGGGGTCATGATGCCGCCGTAGATGCCGCCCAGAACGATGACCGGGACCATGAGAGCCCACTTGGCCTCCCAGACCGCGGCCGCGAGGGAGGCGACGGTTCTCTTGCGCGCCACGCCGCGCCAGTTGCGCGACTTGGCATAAAAGTAGGAGTAGGCCATGAGCACGAGGCCGACCAGAATGCCCGGCACGATGCCAGCGATGAAGAGGTCGCCGATGGAGACCTGGGCGGAGATGCCGTAGACCACGAAGGGGTTGCTCGGCGGGATGAGCACGCCGATGGCGCCGGCCGAGGCGACGATGGCTGCCGCGAAGTACTTGTCGTAGCCGCGTTCGACCATGGCCGGGATGGTCAGGGCGCCGATGGCCGCCACAGTGGCCGGGCCGGAGCCGCTGATGGCGCCGAAGAACATGCAGGTTGCCACGGTGACCAGGGCCATGCCGCCGTAGAGGCCGCCGAGCATCTCGTCGGCCAGGGCCAGGAGGCGCTGGGACAGGCCCCCGGCGCCCATGAACGTGCCGGCGGCGATGAAGAACGGGATGGCCATGATCGGGAAGGAGTCGATGGAGGTGAAGGCCGTCTGGGCCAGGTACTCGATGGGCAGGGTCTCGGCGCAGATGACCGTGGCCAGAGTGGAGAGCCCGAGGGAGATGGCGATGGGCACGCCGATCACGCACAGGACGCCGAAGTACCCGAACAGGGCCGGCAGCGGTTCGATGTATTCCGCGAGCACGGCCGGGGCGATGATGGCGCCGGCTACGGCGGCCGCAATGACGGTATCAAGGGGTCCGCAGAGCTGCACCTGGGCCTTGAGGTTCTGCAGCAGGCGCAGGGCCATGAGCCCGAAGCCCAGGGGCAGGACCATGTACGGGATCATGTACGGGATCCGCAGGGCCGTGGTGTGCTGCGGGAATTCCATCAGGCGTTCGATCTGGGTCCAGCCGTACCAACAGATGGTCAGCGTGAGGATGAGGAAAAAGATGTCGACCACGACCCAGCTCGCGTTCTGCAAGCGCAGGGGCAGCCTGTCGTAAACGATGTCGATGCGGATCGAGCTGCGTTTCTTGATGGCCACGGAGAGCGCGAGATAGCTGATCCAGATGAAGATGTACCGCGCCAGTTCCTCGGTCCAGACCGCGGCGCCGGCCGAGCTGACGAAGTGCACGATGATGTATCTGTACAGCGTCTGAAATGTGATCAGGAAAATGATCGCCAGCAATCCGGAGACAAGAAAGACCTTCTCGAAATTCTCGTCCAGCCAGTTCCATATATTTTTGCTCGCGGATGGGCTGTCCATGGCTTCAAGGGGCAGCACGCCGCAGTTGCTAGTCTGGTTCATATATTCTCTCCCTCTGCCTTGTCGGTCGGGCTGTCCTGTGGATGATCGTCGACGAGGCGGTTCATTCGCATGCTGTTCCCCGGGCGTCTGAAGAGCCCAGTCGATCGTCGCCGGGCTGGCCCGGCGACGATCGGGGTTGGCGATTACTTCTGGGTTTCGTTCAACAGCTCCACCATTCTACCGGGGACCTGCTTGGCGAATTCCTCGCGTACCGAGGCGGTCATTTCCTTCAGCTTGGCGCGTTCGGAGTCGGGCAGGATGGTCACTTCGATGCCCTTTTCCTTGAACGCGTCCCTGGCCTTCTGCTCAAGCTTCACGCTCTCGGCGCGCTGCCAGGCCAGGGCCTCGCGGGCGGCCTCGCTGATGATCGTCTGCTGCTCGGGGGTCAGGCTGTCCCACTTCTTCTTGTTCATGAGCAAGAGGTGCATGCTGTAGTTGTGGTTGGAGTCCATGGCGTACTTCAGCACTTCCGTGTGCTTGGCGTCGTTCAGCAGGGAGAAGGTGTTGCCTTCGGCGTCGACGGTGCCCTGCTGCAGGGCGGTGTAGGTCTCGCCCCAGGCCACGGGCGCGGGGTTCATCCCCAGGGCCTTGGCCACGGCGACCTCGACGGGGGAGTCGGTGGTGCGGACTTTGAGGCCAGCCAGGTCGGCCACGGTCTTCAGGGGCATCTTGGTGCTGACGAAGTTGCGGTAGCCGTACTGGCTGAGCATGATCGGCTGCAGGCCGATTTCGTTGGCGGCCTTTTCCACTTCCTTGCCGAGTTCGCCTTCATCGAGGGCCTTGTAGAAATTGTCCTGGAACTTGGGGTCGGTGATGTAGGGCAGGTCGATGGCCATGAAGGCCTTGCTGAAGCTGGCCATGTTCGGGGACGAGCACGAGGACATGTCCAGCGTGCCGGCCTGGGCCGCTTCGGTGGTCACGCGGTCGCTGCCGAGCTGGGCGCTGCCGAAGATCTGGATCTTGATCTGCTTGTCGCTCTTGGCTTCCACGAGTTCCTTGAATTTTTCGTAGCCGACGGTGACGTTGTTGCCCGGCGCCATGGGGTGGCCGATGCGCAGGGTCAGGGGTTTGCCGGCCTCGGCGGTTCCGGAACCTACGAGCAGGCCGACGACGGCGAGGACGTTCAACGCGGCAAAAACGAGACTCTTTTTCATTGTTCCTCCAAAATATGTGTTTTCGACCAGCACTGCTAGGCAATGTTCTTGACTGTCGCCCTCTGGTCACGGGGTGTTGTCGGAGCATGAGCAGGATGTATGCCAGACAAAAATGAACTTTGCCAAGGCTGTTGAAATTATAAATTCTTTAATTTCGGCATATTGCGGTTTTATTCCACAGAGGGTCGGCTGTTTTTCGACTTGCCTGTCGCGAAAATGCAACTGCCGGGAATCGTTCTTATCAGCGCCGGAGACATGGGAATAAAATCACAAAGCGTCCCGTGGCCAAAGGGTTTATGTTCCGATTTTCACATATCAAGGGTGTGATTTCTGATGTGTCCAGTCAAGTTTGTCGCAAAAATGCGGCGGTCTTTGGGGAGAAAATACTAAATTCGAGCAAAGTGATGCAAAAATGCGACTGCAATGGTTCTCGTTTTTCCTCTCTCATGGCCGCAGAATCGTAAATAGGAGGCAAATACTGTCTTTTCATTCGGTTATGGCTTTTGGCACAGAGAATGCTCATGCTCCCTCGGGTACGGAAGTGAGAAGTGCTTCCGAAAAGTAACTTCTGGTGTAACATAATGTTGATGCATGGTTTCGATGAGTGTGTTGATTTCACCATGTGATCCGAATTAAATTAGATACGAGGAGCAGAGTCATGACAAGGTTTACATGTGAGTGCATGTCCCCTCAGGAACAGAGGCTTTACGACAAAATTGAGGGTAAGGAAGACAGATTTCGCGAGACACACAGTCGTGTTTTCAAGATGCTGGAGAGATTCGACGGGCAGAAGCCTCGTATTGACATAGAACGTGCCCTCTATTTCACCCAGTCCATGCAGGAGACCGAAGGGCAGCCCCTGGTTCTGCGCTGGGCCAAGGCCATGAAGCACATCGCCGAGAACATGACCGTCTATGTCCAGGACGACCAGCTCCTGCTCGGCCGCGCCGGCTGCGACGGCCGCTACGGCATCCTCTACCCCGAACTGGACGGCGACTTCCTCGACATCGCTGTGAAGGAGCTGCCCAACCGGCCGACCTCGCCCGCGACCATCACCCCCGAAGACGCCGCGATCGTCGTCGAGCAGATCGCCCCCTTCTGGAAGGGCAAGACCTTCCACGAAAAGCTCAACGCCGCCCTGCCCGCGGAAGTGCACAAGCTGACCTACGACGACCCCCAGGGCCTCATGTCCCGCTTCATCGTCAACGAGACGGCGTCCTTCCGCTCCTCCATCCAGTGGGTCCACGACTACGAGAAGATTCTGAAGCGCGGCTTCAACGACATAAGGCGCGAAGCCCAGGAGAAGCTGGACGCCCTCGATCCGCTGAGCCCCAAGGACAACTGCGAGAAGAAGCCCTTCCTCGAAGCCGTGATCATCGTCTGCGAGGCCATCGTGCACTGGGCCAAGCGACACGCCGTGCTGGCCCGCGAAGTGGCGGCGAAGGAAACCGACCCGGTCCGCAAGGCCGAGCTCATCCGCATGGCCGAGAACGCCGAGCGCGTGCCCGGCGAACCGGCCCGCGACTTCTGGGAGGCCTGCCAGAGCCAGTGGTTCACCCAGATGTTCTCGCGCATCGAGCAGAAGACCGGAACGACCATCTCCAACGGCCGCATGGACCAGTACTTCTTCCCCTATTATGACAAGGATATGGAAGCCGGTGTCCTGACGGAAGAAAAAGCCATGGAGCTTCTGGAGTGCATGTGGGTCGGCATGGCCGAGTTCATCGACATGTACATCTCCCCCACGGGCGGCGCCTTCAACGAAGGCTACGCGCACTGGGAGGCGGTCACCGTCGGCGGCCAGACCCCGGACGGACGCGACGCCACCAACGACCTGACGCACCTGATTTTGAAGTCCAAGCGCGAGTTCCCGCTCCACTATCCGGACCTAGCGGCCCGCATCCACAGCCGCTCCCCCGAGAGCTACCTGTGGGACGTGGCCGAGACCATCAAGGACGGCTCGGGCTTCCCCAAGCTGATCAACGACGAGGAGATCGTGCCCCTGTACGTCTCCAAGGGCGCGACCTTCGCCGAGGCCTATGACTACGCCGTGTCCGGCTGCACCGAGGCGCGCATGCCAAACCGCGACACCTACACCTCCGGCGGCGCGTACATCAACTTCGCCGCCGCGGTGGAGATGGTTCTGCGCAACGGCCGCATGAAGAAGTACGGCGATCAGCCCCTGGGCGTGGAAACGGGCGACCCGACGGCCTTCCAGACCTGGGACGAGTTCTGGAACGCCTACGTGCAGCAGCACCTGCTGTTCCTGAAGGCAGCCTTCCACCAGCAGTACCTGATCAACAAGATCCGGGCCACCTGCTTCGCCCAGCCCATGGGCTCGGCCATGCACGACCTGTGCATGAAGCACTGCATCGACCTGCACCAGGAGCAGATCCCCGAGGGCATCAACCTCGGCTACTTCGAATACATGGGCCTGGGCACCGTGGTCGACTCCCTCTCGGCCATCAAGAAGCTGGTCTTCGAGGACAGGAAGCTGACCATGCAGCAGGTCATCGCCGCCGTGGACGCCAACTTCGAAGGCCACGAGGATGTCGCCGCCCTGCTGCGCAGCGCCCCCTGCTACGGCAACAACGACCCTTACGCCGACGCCATCGGACGCGAGATCGACAAGATCTCCGTGGAATTCGGCGGCAAGTACAGCAAGGACCTGGGGATGCACAACGACGTGCGTTACGTGCCCTTCACCTCGCATGTGCCCTTCGGCAAGGTCGTCTCGGCCCTGCCCAACGGACGCAAGGAGTTCACGCCCCTGTCCGACGGCTCCTCGGCCTCCCATGGCGCGGACGTGAACGGCCCCACGGCCATCCTGCTGTCCAACTACAACACCAAGAACTACGGCATGCGCGACCGCGCGGCCCGCATGCTCAACATCAAGTTCACGCCCAAGTGCATCGAGGGCGAGCAGGGCACCGAGAAGCTCGTGTCCTTCATCCGCACCATGTGCGACCTGAAGATCTGGCACGTGCAGTTCAACGTCATCAACCGCGACACCCTCCTCGCGGCCAAGAAGGACCCGCAGAAGTACCGCAACCTCATCGTCCGCATCGCGGGCTACAGCGCCTACTTCGTGGACCTGTCCCCCGACCTTCAGGACGACCTCATCGCCCGCACGGAACACGGCGCCTTCTAGGTGCACCCCGGCCATCCTTCGGCCTCGACGGACATACGCGGGCAGGCCACGGCCTGCCCGCGGTTTTTCATGACATCAGCGGGGGAGTCCCATGAGCGCTCTTGAAGACAGAAAGAAAAAAGGCCTCGTATTCAACATCCAGAAATATTCCGTTCATGACGGGCCGGGCATCAGGACCATCGTCTTCCTCAAGGGGTGCCCCCTGTCCTGCGACTGGTGCAGCAACCCCGAATCCCAGCGCCGCGAGCCGGAGCTGGCCTTCAACCCGGGCCGCTGCCTGACCTTCTCCAAGT
>DPKT01000127.1 GCA_003542385.1 Desulfomicrobium sp. | reverse complement strand
ACCTGGTCATCACCTGCGGCGCGGCCGGCGGGATCAACGCCCTGTTCCGGGCCGTGCTCGAGCCCGGCGACGAGGTGCTCTGCCCAGCGCCCTATTTCGTGGAGTACGGCTTCTACGCCGAGAACCACCGCGGCGTGCTGAAGGCCGTGCCGTCCAAGCCCCTGACCTTCGAACTCGACATCAAGGCCCTGGCCGCGGCCATCACCGAGCGCACCCGCTGCGTGCTCGTCAACTCGCCCAACAACCCCACCGGCCGCATCTATACATTAGACGAACTGGCCAGCCTGGCCGACGTCCTGCGCCAGGCCTCGGCCCGCACGGGCCGGCCCATCCTGCTCATCTCCGACGAGCCGTACCGATTCCTGGCCTACGACGGCGCCGATGTCCCGGCCATCTTTCCGGTCTACGAGCACAGCGTGGTGGTCAGCTCCTTCTCCAAGAACCTGGCCCTGGCAGGGGAGCGGGTCGGGTACGTGGCCGTGAACCCGGCCATGCCCGAGGCGGGCAAGCTGGTTGCGGGCGTCATCCTGACCAACCGGATTCTCGGTTTCGTCAACGCCCCGGCCGTGGGGCAGAAGTTGCTGGCCAAGGCTCTCGGCCACGAGGTGGACGCGTCCATCTACGCCGGCCGTCGAGACGCCATGGCCGAGGTCTTGCGCGAGGCGGGCTTCGCCTTTTCCATGCCCCAGGGCGCGTTCTATTTCTTCCCGCGCATCCCCAAGGGCAGCGACGACGCGGCCTTCGTGAACGAGCTCATGCAGGAGCAGATCCTGGCCGTGCCGGGCTCGGGCTTCGGCTACCCCGGCTATTTCCGTCTGGCCTTCTGCGTGGACGAAAGCACCATCCGCGGCGCCGGTCCCGGCTTCGCGCGGGCCTTCGCCAAGGCCATGGGTTAGAACTGCCGGGCCCGGACGGCTTTTCGACCGTCGGACGTTTTCCGCCTTTTTTTCGTCTCGGCCCCTGCGACGCGCAGCGTTGCGGGGCGCCGAGACCGTACTTGACGGGTGCATGGAACTTGTCTATGCAACCCTACTTCTTTTCCCTACAATAGGTGCCCTTGCATGTTCGACAGCTTGTCAGACCGGCTTGAATCGGTCTTCAAAAAATTGCGCGGCCACGGCCGCCTCGACGAAGGCAACATCCAGGAAGGCCTGCGCGAAGTGCGCCTGGCCCTGCTGGAAGCCGACGTCAACTTCAAGGTCGTCAAGGACTTCGTCGAACGGGTCAAGGCCAGGGCCCTGGGGCAGGACGTGCTCGGCAGCCTCACGCCGGGGCAGCAGGTCATCAAGATCGTCCACGAGGAGCTAATCGAACTCCTGGGGGGTGAGAGCTACGCCCTGGATTTCAAGGGCAAGCCGCCCTACGTGATCATGATGGCCGGCCTGCAGGGCTCGGGCAAGACCACGTCCGCGGCCAAGCTGGCCCTGTACCTGCGCCGCCAGAAGTACCAGCCCTACCTGGTCCCGGCCGACGTCTACCGCCCCGCGGCCATCGACCAGTTGACCAAGCTCGGCTCGGAGCTCGGCGTGCCGGTCTACCCGTCCACCGTGGAGATGAATCCGGTGGACATCTGCGCCGCGGCCATGCGCGAGGCCGAACTCAAGGGCTGCTCCGTGATCATCCTCGACACGGCGGGTCGCCTGCACATCGACGAGCTGCTCATGCAGGAGCTGGTCGGCATCAAGGAAAAATGCCGGCCCCATGAAATTTTGTTCGTGGCCGACGCCATGACCGGCCAGGACGCGGTGACCGTGGCCGAGAAGTTCAACGAGGTCCTGGACATCACCGGCGTGGTCCTGACCAAGATGGACGGCGACGCCCGCGGCGGCGCGGCCCTGTCCATCAAGTCCATCACCGGCAAGCCGCTGAAGTTCGTCGGCATGGGCGAGCGCTTGAGCGAACTGGAGGTCTTCCACCCGGACCGCATCGCCTCGCGCATCCTGGGCATGGGCGACGTCCTGACGCTCATCGAGAAGGCCCAGGCCACCATCGACGCCAAGGAGGCCGAGGCCCTCGAGAAGAAGTTCAAGAAGGCCGAGTTCGACCTCGAAGATTTCCGCACGCAGATGCGGCGCATCAAGAAGCTCGGCTCCCTTGAGGGGATCATGAAGCTCATCCCCGGCATGGGCCAGATCCGCAAGCAGCTGCAGGACGTGCAGATGCCCGAGAAGGAGCTGGCCAGGGTCGAGGCCATGATCAACTCCATGACCATGGCCGAGCGCCACGACCCCAAGATCATCAACCCCAGCCGCAAGCAGCGCATCGCCAAAGGCAGCGGGGTCACGGTCACGGAAGTCAATCAGCTGCTCAAGAATTTCGAGCAGATGCAGAAGATGATGAAGAAGATGATGGGCGGCAAGATGCCGGCCATGCCCCAGGGCGCACGCATGCCCGGAATGCCGGGGATGCCCGGCATGGGTGGAATGCCCGGAGCTCTGCCGGGCGGTATGCCCGGAATGCCCGGCATGGGCGGTATGCCCGGAAAGGGGCCTGGCGGGCGTTCGGCCGCGGAAGCGGCCAAGCTCAAGGAAAAGCGCAAGAAGGCCAAGAAGCAGCGCAAGAAAAAATAGCCGCCCGGCTTGCCCCTTCCGCTGGAGGGGGGCGCCGGACGCGCACCACACTTACGTTCAGGGAGAACTACAATGGCTATGAAACTCAGACTGACCCGCATGGGCTCCAAGAAGAAACCCTTCTACCGCATCGTCGCCGTGGATTCCGCTTCCCGTCGCGACGGCCGGGTCCTTGATTACGTGGGCTACTACAACCCCATGACCGAGCCCGCCGACATCAAGATCGACCAGGACAAGATCAAAAGCTGGATGGAACGCGGCGCGCAGCCCACGGATACCGTTCGCTCCTTGCTAAAGAAAGCTGGATTCAGTAATTAGTACCTCCAAGGCTCGTCGTTCGGCTCGACTTGCGACCCCACAGCTCTACAGCGGAGGTACCTATGCTCAAGGATTTGATCGAATTCATAGCCAAGTCTTTGGTTGACAATCCGGACAGTGTTTCCGTTTCCGAAATCGAGGGCGAGCAGACTTCCGTCATTGAACTCAAGGTTGCCAAGGAAGACCTTGGCAAGGTCATAGGCAAGCAGGGTCGCACGGCCAGGGCCATGCGCACCATACTGGGCGCGGCTTCGACCAAGGCCAGGAAACGTTCCGTCCTGGAGATTCTGGAGTAGCGTGTCCGTCGAGAATTCAGGCCCGGTCAGGCTTGTGGAGCTGGGCCGGGTCCAGAAACCGCATGGCCTCAAGGGGGAGCTCTGCATCGAACTTTATGCAGACTCCCCTTTCCTCTTTGAGGGATTGCGGCGCATCTACCTCCAGCTTCCGGGCAAGAAGCCGAAGCCCTGCGAGCTTCTGGAGTGGCGCGCCCACCAGGGGCGCGCGCTCATCCTGGTGGACCGCTGTCAGGGGCGGGACCAGGCCGAGGGCTGGCGGGGAGCAGAGGTGCTGGCCAGGGAGAAGGACCTGCCCGAGCTCGATGAGGGCGAGGTGCGGCCGGAGGATCTCATCGACCTGCCGGTCATGCACGTCGACGGCTCGCGGATCGGAATCCTGGCGGACATCCGGGACGTGGCCGGACAGGAGCTGTGGTTCATCCACGACGACCAGGGCCGCGAGATCCTGCTGCCGGCCGTGGAGGAGTTCGTGCTGGACATCGACCTGGACGCCGGCGTCATCGTCGTCGACCCTCCCGAGGGGCTCCTCGAACTGTACCAGAACCCCTGACCCGACCTCCGGTCGGTCCCGGCCGGAGCACATGCAATGCGTTTTTCCGTCATCACCATCTTTCCCGAATTCTTCGAATCGCCCCTGTCCTGCGGTCTGCTTTCCAAGGCCCGGGAGAAGGGGCTGGTCGAGTTTTCGTTCATCAACCCGCGCGACCACTCCACGGACAAGCACCACAACGTCGACGACCGGCCCTACGGCGGCGGGCCGGGCATGGTCATGGCCGTGGATCCGTTGCGTCGCGCACTGTCCACCCTCGGCCCCAAGGCGCGCATCCTCATGCTCAGCCCCAAGGGCCGCCCCCTGACACAGGCCCTGGCCCGCGAACTGGCCGGGGAGGAGGAACTGGCCCTGCTTTGCGGGCGGTACGAAGGCTTCGACGCCCGCCTGGAGGAGCTCTGCCCCATCGAGCCCGTGTCCGTGGGCGACTTCGTGCTGAACGGCGGCGAGACCGGCGCCCTGTGCCTCATCGAGGCCGTGGGCCGTCTCATCCCCGACTTCATGGGCAAGGACGAGAGCGCCGACGAGGAGAGCTTCAGCACGGGCCTCCTCGAATACCCGCACTACACCCGGCCCGAGGAGTACGAGGGGCTGAAGGTGCCCGAAGTCCTGTCTTCCGGGCACCACGGCCGCATCGCCCAGTGGCGGCGGGAACAGAGTTTGGAAACAACCCTGCACATGCGGCCGGACATCCTGTCCAGGGCGCCGCTGACCGACTCGGACATCAAGTATCTCAAGGCATTGGACCGGGTCCGGCCGGGACGCAACCTGCACGTGGCCCTGGTGCACTACCCGGTCGAAAATAAATCCGGCCAGACCATCACAACGTCTTTGACAAACCTNNCACGCGTTTCGTGTACCTATGGGCTCGGCGGATATTACATCTGCACGCCCGTGGCGGATCAGCAGGAGCTGGCCCGCACGCTCGTGGGGCACTGGCGCGAGGGGTACGGGCTCACGGCCAACCCCGACCGCAGCGAGGCCCTGGGCCGGGTCC
>DPKT01000211.1 GCA_003542385.1 Desulfomicrobium sp. | reverse complement strand
CGCATGGCCGAGGCCGTGACGGGCGCCCTGGGCGGCCGCGGCATCTTCGGCGTGGAGCTGTTCATCAAGGGGGACACGGTCTATTTCAGCGAGGTCTCCCCGCGCCCCCACGACACCGGCCTGGTGACCCTCATCTCCCAGGACCTCTCGGAGTTCGCCCTGCACGCCCGGGCCATCCTCGGCCTACCCGTGCCCGTCATCCGCCAGCACGGCCCCTCGGCCTCCAGCGTCATTCTGGTCGAGGGAACATCGAGCCAAGTCCGCTTCGGCAACCTCGAAGCCGCCCTGACCGAACCGGACACGGACCTGCGCCTCTTCGGCAAGCCCGAGGTCAGCGGCAAACGCCGCATGGGCGTGGTCGTGGCCAGGGCCGAGAGCATCGACAGGGCCGTGGACAAGGCGAAGAAGGCGGCCTCTCTCGTGACTGTCGAACTCTGAGACGCTTCGCGCGGTGGCGGGCTCGGGCCCGTCGCCGCGCCCCTTGTCAACCGCGTCCGCTTGGACTAGAAACCTGCCGTCCAGGCGATATCCGCCTGCCCTCCGGCATGCGTGCGTCACATATCCACCCTGCCCGAACAACCGATCCCCCCGCCTTTCTCTTAAGGAGACAACATGTTGAAAAAATTTGCCTTTGTTTTGTGTTTCATGCTTGCCTGCTCCACCGCCGTCGCCGGGGAAAAGGAGCACCGGGCCCTGGCCGAGGAACTGATCAAGATCACCGAAGGCGATATGGTCATGGAAAAGATGAAAGCCCAGGTGACCATGATCTTCCAGCAGATCACGTCGCAGATGAACATCCAGGAAGCCGACAAGCCGAAACTCGAGAAGTACTCCAAGCGCTTCGACGCCATCCTCAAGGAGGACATGGCCTGGGATAAGGTCAAGACGCAGTACCTGGACCTGTACACGTCCGTCTTCACCGAAGAGGAGACCAAGGGCCTGGTGGATTTCTACAAGTCCGACCTCGGCAAGAAGGTCACGGAGAAGATGCCCGAACTCATGCAGCAGAGTATGACCGTGGCCCGCACCTACATGCAGGGCGTGGTGCCCAAGCTCGAAACCCTGACCGAGGAAATGCGCAAGGAATTCGAACCCCAGGGCGCCCAGGCTCCTACTCAGGAAGCCCCTGCCGCCAAGTCTGCGCCGGCCGAATCGAAGGAAGGCAAGAAAGAATAAGTCCGGACGTGTGAAAAGAAGAAAGGCTCCATCGGCTTCTGCCGGCGGAGCCTTTTATATTGATGTCAGGCCAGCAGGGCGCGGATTTCCCGCCGGGCGGCCTCCAGATACTTCGGGTACTTCGCCTTGACGGGCTCGGACAGCTCCATGGACCAGTCGCTGATGGTCAGGGGTTCGATGCCGATGACCAACAGCTGCGGCTTGTTGCCGAGCAGCTCCGCCATCCTGAGGGAATCGAGAAGGTCGATGTCGTGCAGGGAGAGGCGCTGTTCGTAGTTCTCCCGCAGGTTGGCCTCGGTGAAGCGGTAGATGGTGCCGGGTTCTCCACCGCCCTTGACGCAGTCGAGCACGAGCACTCGCTCATACTCCTGAAAAACATAAAAAATGTCCTGGGTAAAGGTCGCCCCATCCAGGAAATCGACCTGATCCGGGTTCCATTCATCCTCCTGCGACAGATCCTGAACCGCATGCACGCCCGCCCCCTCGTCGGTCAGCAGCAGATTCCCCACTCCAAGCACCAGTAGTCGTTTCATGCCATACTCCCCGGATCCTGCGCCCTGGCCGCCAGAGACGCGTCAGTGGTTGCGCTTGATTCAAAAAAAAGGGCCGGTCACCCGGCCCTTTCTGGTTCATAAGAAGCTCGTTAGTCAATGTTGATAACGTGTTCTTCACCGGTCTCAGCGTGCAGCACGTGCACGGCACAGCCCAGTCACGGGTCAAAGGCGCGAACGAGGCGCCCGACGTTGACAGGGTTCTTGATGTCCGGAACCGGGACGCCGATGAGGGCTTCCTCGACGGGGCCGCGCTGACCCATGTCGTCGCGCGGGTTGCAGTTCCAGAGGGTGGCGGACACGATCTGGTAGTTGTCGATCTTCTTGTCCTTGATCTTCAGGTAGTGCAGCAGCGAACCGCGAGGAGCCTCGGTGAAGCCGGTGCCTTCGCCTGCGTCCGGAATCTCGGGCTTGGCGTAGGTTTCTTCGCCGGCCTTGATGTCCTTGAGCCATTTCTCAACGGCAACGGCAACCAGCCAGGTCTCCTCGGCGCGGGCCACGTGGCGGCCCATGATGGAGAAGGCCTTGTCGCCCAGGTCGCGGAATTTCTTGGCCTCGATGCCGTAGAGGTCCTTGAGGAGCTTCTGGCCGATGGGGCTGAGCTCGGGGTTTTCCACCCACATGCGCGCCAGGGGGCCCACTTCGCAGGGCTTGTCCTTGTAGCGGGGGGCCTTGACGAAGCTGTAGGCGCCCTTCTTGTCCGGGTTGGGGACGGTCTCGCCGACGCTGTAGTGCAGGCCGCCGGGAGCGGAATAGTCGAAGAAGGAATGACCGACGTATTCCTTGATCAGTTTGGGATCGAACTCCTCGTCCTTGCCGTCGATGAAGACGCCGGGCTTGAGCATGAAGGTCTTGTGCTCGTCGTCCTGCGGGAAGACGCCGAAGGCGATGACGTTCTTGTAGCCGACGCCGGTCGCGAAGAGGTCGGTGTACACGGAGCCCAGGGTGTAGACCAGGGGCAGGTACTCCTCGACCACGAACTTCTGCACTTCCTTGAAGCGGGCGGCGTACTCGGCCAGCTTCTCGACAGTGGGAATCTCGGTCGCGCCGCCGCCGACCATGCCCTGAACGTGCGGCATGCGGCCGCCGAACATGGCCACCATTTCGTGGCAGATGCGGCGGATTTCAAGAGCCTTCAGGTACTGGTTCAGGCCATAGGTGTTGGTGGCTTCGGCCTTGGCCGGGTCCGTGATGCGGTCCGTCAGCAGGTCCGCATTGGCATACCGGGGGACGAAGGGAGAAACATCCGGGCCCTTGACGTAGTCCAGGGCGGCCAGATGATAGAAGTGCAGAATGTGGGACTGCAGGTAGTTGGATCCGAAGATCAGATTGCGCGTGATGCGTCCGTTGGCGGGCACCTTCACGCCGAAGGCCTCGTCCTGGGCCATGACCGAAGCGGTGCAGTGGGCCGTCGGGCAGACGCCGCAGATGCGCTGCACGATCTGGGAGGAGTCCCGGGGATCGCGCCCCTTGAGGATCTGCTCGAACCCGCGGAACATGCCGCCGAAGCATTTGGCGTCGACGACCTTGCCGTCCTTGACTTCGACCTCGATCTTGAGGTGACCCTCGACCCTGGTCAACGGGTCGATGGCAATCTTGATTTTCCCGTCAGCGGCGGGATTAGCTGCTTGTGACACGTGCGTCCTCCTTGATTATTCCGCTACATAGAAAGGAGACTTCCCATCCGGGAAATCCGGTTCCACACAGCCGATGCACACGGCATTCTCGACACACCAGTTGATGCCGTTGTTCCAGCGACGCTTGGCGCAGTCGGCATAGGTGGACGGGCCCTTGCAGCCGAGCTCGGCCTTGCAGCCGGGCTTGGTGAACGTCGGGGCGAAGTCCGAGGCATCGTACTTGTCGAGATACGGGCAGGTTTCATGGATGTTGTCGCCGAAGAACAGCATGGGGCGACCGTTGTCATCCAGCTCGGGCAGCGGATGTTCCTTCGGGTTGAGGACATGACTCCAGGCGGCGACCAGGGTGCCGACCATCCAGTCCGGATGGGGCGGGCATCCGGGCACGTTGACCAGCAGCTTGTCTATCTTTTCGGCGGCAAAGAAATCCTTCAGGCTCTTGGCTTCGGTGACATTGCCCGCAGCCGCGGGGATGCCGCCGTACGCGGAGCAGGTGCCGATGCCGACGGTGGCCAGGGACTTGGGCGCAAGGTCCCTGATCAGTTCGGCCATGGTCACTTCGTGGTGATGGCCCTTGGCGTCAAGGGTTTCACCGACGATGCAGTAACGGCCTTCCTTGGCAGTGGGGATGGCACCTTCGACCAGCAGGAAGAAGTTGCCCTTGAACTTTTCGGCGATGGCGTACATGTGCTCAAGGGCCATCTCGCCTTCGCTGGCCATGACGGTGGGATGGAACTCAAGGCTGATGACATCCAGCAGGATCTCCTTGATCCGGGGATGAACGGCGTTGAGCAGGGACACGGAACACCCGGTGCACCCCTGACCCTGTACCCAGATGACCGGGGCTTTCTTCGCCCCTTCGGTCATGGCATGCAGGATGCCCGGATGATAGATCTGGGAAATGCCCAGTCCGGCGACACCTGCGGAGCACAGTTTGACGAACTCACGTCTGCTTAAACTCATACCCTCCTCCTTCAAAAAGGTAATAGCGTGCAGAGACTTCGGCCTTTTTTTCACAAAGGGTCCATATCCTTAAATTCCTTGATGTGTCAACGGGACTTTGATCAATATTATCTATCGGTGTGAATTATGGCCGGAGTGCCGGACAGTCATTCAGGAATTCTGCGTGGATAGTAAGCGTGGGTGGAATTGTGCTGCCAAAGAAACTGGTGGATGCGATCGCCGTCGGAGAAAAACGTCACCGTGCCCAGGATGGGCTCCGGCGCATCCGGTCTCTCACCGTAGACATAGATGAAACGATTGAAGCGGAACAATTGCCGGACCAGCCCCATGTGCTCGGCATGCAGGATGAGGTGCCCGCTCCCCGACCGGTCGTCCTCGATCCAGACGCGGCCCTTGGCCCCGAGGGAATAGGCGCCGATGTAGTTTTCCTCGACAAATTCCTCGGTGGCCAAGCCGTGCATGAATCGGGCTTCGGCCCCGTGCTTGAGGGTGTCCTGCCCCGATTCGTTGGCCAGAACCGTGACGCCGGACTGCGCGACTCTTTGTCCCACCGGCGACTGGGACGCAGGGGCCGGCGATGGAGTTGCCTGTGCAGGGACGGGTTCCGCGATTGACCGAGGACTGGGCCCGGGGTTCGCCCGAACGGCGGCGGGCGCAGGCCCGGACTTCATCGTCGCCGTCAGGGTCTTGCGGGACGCGGGACGCGTCGGGAAGGGTTCCGGCCGGATGTCCGTTTCGGAAGAGGTGAATGCGACTGGCGGAGGGACGGCCGGCGGGGGGGAACCGATTTGGACCCACACCAGCAGATTGCGCGGCGTTTCCTCCCAGGACCGGAACTTAAGCCAACGCCCCGTCGCAATGTGCAGCAGGAGCGAAAGCAGGATGCACGCCCCGAGCAGGCCAAGCCACAAACGCTTCCGGCAGCCCGGCATGCTCCGGCGATACCGCTGGGCTGGACCGCGAGGCCTGCAGGATTCCGGAGGAGAGACATTCGTTGTGGTTGGTTGCATGTTGTTCTTTCACCGGCACCGTGATAACAATTCAGAATATCCGGAGAATCCACGGGAGGCGGGAATGCGGAACATGATCCTGACGCTCATCGTCGTATGCGTGACCGCCTCCGCCGCGGCGGCGCACAAGATCATCGTCGTCCACAGCTACCATCAAGAATACGCCTGGGAGCAAAACCTGACCAGCGGTCTTTTGAACACCCTGCCCGAGGATGCCGAAATCGAGCACATTTACATGGACACCAAGCGCCTGCCCAGGCAGGAGCACCCGGCCCAGGCGGAAAAGGCATGGACGCGGCTGAAGGCCGGCAGTCCGGACCTGATCATCCTGTGCGACGACAATGCAGCCCGCCTCCTCGGGCCCAGCCTGAAAAACGGCTCCGTCCCGGTCGTCTATCTCGGCCTGAACCGCAACCCGCGGGATTACGGGATATTTCCGGCCAACAACATGACCGGAATCCTGGAGAGGCCCCTGCTCAAGCGTTCGCTGCACTCCATGTGCAAGCTGGTCAACCCGCACGACACCAAGGTCCTCGTCCTGTTCGATTCGGACACCACCTCCGACGCCGTCGTCCACGAGGCATTCCAGGGGCAGTCCCACCTCATCCTGGGCAAGGTGCGCGTCGAACTCAAACAATTCTCACGGCTCGCGGATTGGAAGAAAGCCCTGCTGGACGCCAAATCCGATGGGTTCGACACCGTCTATATCGGCCTCTACCACACCCTGCGCGACGAGGACGGGAGCCACGTACCCGAGGAGGAGGTCCTGGCCTGGGCCAACGCCAATGCTCCTGTGCCCATCTTCGCCTTCTGGGACTTCGCAGTGGGCAAGGGCAAGACCATCGGCGGCCATGTCCTGAGCAGCCGCGACCAGGGCCTGGCCGGAGGAGAGGTGGCCAGTCGGATCCTCGCCGGAACCTCCCCGGCCTCCATCCCGCCCCGAACGGCCGAAGCCGGATCCTACCGTTTCAGCCGATTCGAACTCGACCGTTTCGGCATCTCGCTGCCCAGGGAAATCCTCGAACAGGCGACCATGCTGCCATGACGGCGACCTGGGTGCATTCCCGGCCGCGCATTCAGTCGAAAATAGCGCCGGCGGTCTCTTGCCTTGACCCCGAGCACGCCACTCATTAGCAGTGATGCCATGACAACTCACCTCATCGACACGAAAAAGCGCTTGATCCTCGAGCACGAAAAGGAATTGGCCGCCCAGCTCTCGACTCTCGTCATCGACAAGCCCAAACCGCCCTTGTGGATGATTTTCATCCCGATATTCTTCGTTTTTTTCGCCCAGAAAATGAGCCAGTACAAGAAAAGCCGAGAAAATTTCGTGGAGAACCATCTCAAGTCGCGGCGCATCGCCCTGGAGGCCGCCATGGAGGCCGAGGAGACCGGCATCCCCTCGGACGTCGAGGCGATAGCGGGGAAAGTGGGCCGCATCCCCGTCGAAGCCCGACCAAGCTACGCGGAGTGGATGACGACCCTCATCGACCACTACCGGCTGCTGCTGTCCGCGCGCGGCGGCAGCCTGCCGGAACTGGTGCGTTCGGGCTACGGCAGCAAGACCAACTACCTGCTCTTCTGCAACTGCCTGAACAAGGCCGAAAACGCCTTCAGCCTGGCGCTGCTGCCGGCCATGGACGGCGACAGCCAGGACCTGCGTCACGTCATCCAGAAAATGAACGAGAGCGTGACCGTGCTGCGCCGCCAGAGCGCCGACGCGATCTTTTCGTGACGGGCGCCGCAGCGTCATGATTATTCCGATCGGATATTGAACTGATGGAGAAAACAGGGTACGGTCAAAGCCCGTGCCCGTTCTCATTGCGGCCATCCCGGCAGCTTCCGGGCCGGATTGGGGGTGCCGCCCTTGACGACGCTCTCCGACCAGGAAAAGAAGCTGCTCGTCGACGAGCAGGAAACGAGACTGGCCCGACGCCTTGCGCTCCGGGTCATTGAAAAGCCCGAACCCCCTTTCTGGGTCGGCTTCCTTCCCATGGGCATCGTCTTCTTTGCCCAAAAGCTGAAGCGGTACTCAACGGACCTGGAGGACTTCGCCCGCAACTTCCTGGCCTCCAGGAAGCTCGTCCTCGAGGCCGTCATGACCTCCCGGAAATCGGCAAACATCGTCGATCTGGGCAAGGTCCTGGAACGAGCCGGCGACATGCCGCCTCCGTCCCGGCCCCTCTTCGTGGACTGGGCCGTCCATCTCGCCGGCCATTACGAAGCGCTCCTCTCCGCATACGGCCCGACCCACTCGGCCCTGGTGCGCGCGGCCTACGCGGACAAGGCCGGTTACCTGCGCTTCTGCGGTACGCTGAACGAACTGGAGTCATCCTACAACATGTCCCTCGTGCCCGCCGTCGATGGCGATGCACAGGATATCCTCCATGCCGTTCGCAAAATGAACCATGAACTCTCGGCACTCCACCGCCTGGATGCCGAGGACATCTTTCCCTAGCCCTGCCCGGTTCGCCCCGAAACAGTTGCCATGACCGTGGCCCCTGCGTATTCCTGCGACGACACTGACCCAAGGATCACGGCATGCTTTGGATTCTCCTTTCCGTGGGGACCGCCTTTTTCTCCGCTTCCGAGGCGGCCCTGACCCGCCACGGTTTTCAGCACGCGTCCCCGTCGTCGGCCGTTGTCGCGCCGCTCATCTTCAGCCTGCCCCTTTTCGCCCTGACCTTGCCGTTCCTGGAGCCCCCGCAGCTCCAGCCGGGCTTCTGGTCCGTGCTGGCCCTGCTCGTGCCCATCAACGCCGCGGGATATTATCTGCAGAACTGGTCCTTCAAGAGCTCCCCCCTGTCCCTGACCGTCCCGTTCATGGCCTTCACCCCGGTCTTCGTCCTCGGGACCGGCTTTCTCTATCTCGGAGAGCGTCCTTCGGCCTGGGGCTGCCTCGGGGTGCTGGTCACCGTCGTGGGCGGCTACATGCTCTACGCCGACGAAAAAGGGGGCGTCCTGGCACCGTTCAGGGCCATCCTGCGCGAACGGGGCTCCGTGCTCATGCTGGCCGCGGCCCTGGTCTGGAGCGTGGCGTCGGTCATGGGCAAACAGCTCATCCTGCTCTCGAGCCCCATCTACGCCGGCTGCGTTTTCAGCCTGGCCCACAACGCCGCCCTGCTCCTCTTCCTCCTGCTCATCGGCCAGGTGCGGCCCAGGGAACTGAGGCCGCGCATCCGGCACCAACTCGGGCTCGGGCTGTGCCTGTACCTGCACATCATCTGCCATTTCGCCGCCGTGTCCATGACCACGGTGGCCTACATGCTCTCCATCAAGCGCCTCAACGGGCTCTTCGCCCTGGGCTTCGAGCGCTTCCTCTTCGGCCAGCCCATGCTCCGCCACCGCCTGTACGGCACGGCCTGGATGACGGCCGGGGCGGTCATCATCGCGCTCATGGGTTGAGACGCGGCGAAACGCCAGACCCGAACGCTCAGAGCATCTCTTCCATCTGCGTGAAGAAATCCCCGCGCACGAAGGCCGGATGATCCCTCTCAAGCACCTCCAGGCTGCCGAGAAAGGCCGGCCAGCCCTCGATCTCGCCGATCTTTTTCTTGTCGCTGAACACCTTGAATCGCGTTCCCCGGGGGCATTTGGTCAGATTGACCTCGAAGCTGTGCCCTTGGGCGTAGACGGTCCAATAGGCCGACCAGCTGGTCCGGTCGCCTTCGGTCTTCTTGTATTTCTCGAAGTAGCCCTCGAATATCTCCATGATCCTCTTGTCTTCCATGCGCACCTCCAGCATGAGCACGATTTCGTTGCACAATCTTGGCGAATTGCCTTCCATTCGCCTTCATCTTGAACCGATTTCAACAAAAGACGCAAGAATTTGCCCTTTGACCACATAACGGGATATTGGTAGGACCAATTTTCTGGAGGACAACCGTGAGTACACCACAACGGCAGAAAAGAATCTCCGACGAAATAACCGAACGATTGCAGAGCCTGGTGCTGAGCGACAATCTCAGGCCCGGCGACCGCCTCCCGCCGGAACGCCAGTTGGCCGACATGTTCGGCGTGTCGCGCAATTCCGTGCGCGAGGCGATCAAGAGCCTGGAGCAGCGCGGCATCCTGGTCAGCAGGCCCGGGGCGGGCACCTACATCGTCGACACGAGCCAGGCGGATCTGGCCTTGGCCCTGGGAGAAGTCTTCGCACGCGAGCGCCACAGGCTGGACGACATCTTCGAGCTGCGCCTCCTGCTCGAACCGCAGATCACCTATCTCGCGGCACAGCGCATCACGTCCGAGGAACTCGAGAACCTGCGCAAGATCATGGCCGACTACGTTCGAACGTTGCGCGCCTACCAGCCCGTCCAGGGGATCGACCAGTCCTTCCACGACGCCATCGCCGCCGCCACGGGCAACCAGTCCGTCATCCTGCTCATGGAGAAGATGCACGACCTGATGCACGAAAGCCGGGACGAGGCGCTGCAGTCCCCGGTCCGCAACGAAAAGTCCCTGCAGGACCACCTGAAAATCCTGGACGCCCTCGGCACCCACGATGCCGAACGCGCCCGCGAAGCCATGAAGGAACATCTCGAACATACCCGCGAGATCGTTTTCACCTCAACTTCCGGAGAATGACCACATGAAGGAAATACGCAAAACCGCACGCGACCTGATGACCGGCTTCTGCCGGGTCTGCCCGGTCTGCAACGGCAAGGCCTGCGCCGGAGAAGTGCCCGGCATGGGCGGACTCGGCACCGGGTCGGCGTTCATGGCCAATGTGCAGGCCCTGGCCCGGCACACCTTCAACATGCGCCTGGTGCACGACATCACCGAACCCGACACCAGCGCCGAACTGCTCGGCATGAAGCTGTCCATGCCCGTCCTGGCTGCGCCCATCGGCGGCGTTTCGTTCAACATGGGGGGCAAGCGCACGGAGGAGGAGTACATCACCGCCATCATCGACGGCTGCAAGCGCGGAGGGCTCGTCGGGTGCACCGGGGACGGCGTGCCGCCCTTCATCCACGAAGCGGCCTTCGCGGCCATCGCCGCGGCGGGCGGTCATGGCATCCCATTCATCAAGCCGTGGGAAGACGCGGAACTGTACGAGAAGCTGGACAAGGCCAAAGCCACGGGCGCCCCGGCCATCGGCATGGACATCGACGCGGCCGGGCTCATCACCCTGCGCAAGATGGGCCGCCCCGTGTCGCCCAAGCCGATGGAGAAACTCCGCGAGATCATCGCCAGGACGGGAGCCAGATTCATCGTCAAGGGCGTCATGACCGTTGAGGACGCGCAGCTCGCCAAGCAGGCCGGGGCACACGCCATCGTGGTCTCGAACCACGGCGGCCGGGTGCTGGATCACACGCCGGGCACGGCGGACGTGCTGCCGGAGATCGCTGCGGAAATGAAGGGAAAAATGGAAATCATCGTCGACGGGGGAGTCCGGACCGGAGCCGACGTGCTCAAGATGCTTGCCCTCGGCGCCGACGCGGTCATGATCGGGCGCCCGTTCAGCATCGCAGCTATCGGCGGCCTCACCGATGGGGTCGCAACTTACATCGAGGCCCTGCGCACGGAACTGATGCAGGCCATGGTCATGACCGGTACGAGGTCCCTCGGGAAACTGCCCGAAGGCCTTCTGCACAAGAAGTGATTCGCCTGGAAGGAAAGGACAAAGGGCCGAAACCGGCCCTTTATCCCCTGTACTTCAGACCGGTCTCGTAAACCGGCAGCCCCCGTTCGGGGATCTGCTTGGTCCAGCATACCGCCACAGGGTAGCTGTCGAACGCCCCCAGAGCCGATTCCTTCGGGGTATACCCTTCAAGGGAAAGCTCAAGCTTGGCCCCCTCTTCGATCGGGGTGCGGGTCTTGAGGCACAACCCTCCGTCCCCGTAATTGACCAACCTGGCGTAGTGCGTCTTCTTTTCACCTTCGTAGATGAAGCGGACAGGCACGAGACAATTCTTACGGATGTGCATGCGCATGTCTTTTGTCATTCCAACCTCCTTCTCATCCCTCGCGGCTGTCGTTGCCCTGAGGGAATCACCGTACGTTCCCATTCTGTAAATTAATACCTAGCCGAATTCAGTCAAAGAGGCAAATTTCCAAATCTGGAGTCTGCCCAAAAAAGTGCTTGCCATTTACCCACCCC
>DPKT01000271.1:2314-2540 GCA_003542385.1 Desulfomicrobium sp. | reverse complement strand
GAGACCTCGCGCGAGGTGGCGCATCCGGCGGAAACCTGGGCCGGCGCGGAAATGATCCTGACCCTGGGCGGCGACGGGACCCTGCTGGCCGTGGCCCGGGCCGTCCAGGACCTGGGCATCCCCATCCTGGGCCTGAACCTGGGCAAGGTCGGCTTCCTGACGGAGATGTCGCCGGCTGACTGGCGGGAGTCCCTGACCACGATCCTGCGCGGGGAGTACGACATGT
>DPKT01000271.1:0-2258 GCA_003542385.1 Desulfomicrobium sp. | reverse complement strand
CTGGTCATCAGCTGCGGGAGCCTGGCGCGCATGATCCGCCTGGACATGTGGTACGGCAACGACCATCTCGGCACGGTGCGGGCCGACGGGATGATCGTGGCCACGCCGACGGGGTCCTCGGGCTACTCCATCTCCGCCGGCGGCCCCCTCATCTACCCGGAGCTCAACGTCTTCGCCCTGACGCCCATCTGTCCCTTCCTGCACGCCTTCCGCCCCATGGTCCTGCCTTTCGAGAAGGACCTGCGCGTCCTGGTCCGCGACGCCGACGTCGACGTCTATCTGACCCAGGACGGCCAGACCGGAGTGGTGCTGGCGCCCGGCGACAACGTCATCGCCTCCCGGGCCGAGAAGCCCCTCAACCTGATCCGCCCCCTGCATTCCCACTACGCCCACAAACTCAAATCCAAAGGATTCGTGAGAGAAAGCTGATGTCCAAGCTGCCCGACTTCTTTTCGGTCCGCGAGCTGCGCTACGGCCGCGACCCCTATCTCGACGCGTGGCTCCTGCATTTCATGACCGAGAACAACATCGAGCCCAGCGTCAACCCGGCCGAGAACGCCCAGCCCGAGCAACTGCGTTTCATGGTCGACCTCGACGACGACCAGGTCTTCGTGCCCTGCTCGGACGAGATGTTCGAGAACCTGCTGCACACGCGTCTCTCGGACACGCTGCGGGCCGAGTACCGCGAAAAATGGCGGCTGCTGGTCCATCTGGTGCGCATCAACATCACGGACCGCTACACGCGGCGCAAGATCTTCTCCCTGTCCCGGAACAAGGTCCGGCAGGTGCTGCACTCGCCGTTTCTGATTCCGTCGCGGTTTTTGAAGCAGCTGCTGACCATATTCATGGCCATGAGCGGCGTGCACGACCCGCAACGCACGGAGAAGAGCCTGGCCAACAGGCGCGCCGAGGAGTTCATGTCCAGGCCGGCCATGAACCGCTGCCTTTACGCCTGCCCGGACACGACCCTGGGCTGCACGTCCATCCAGAATCTGCGCTGGGAGCTCGACCTGCTGGAGCTGGCCCGGCTGTGCAAGCTCTCGCTGCGCCCGGCGATCTGGGAAGGCCCCGGAGAACACACGGACAGTCCGGCCTTTTTCGACGACATCTGCGCGCCCTGGCCCGAATTCACCGAGGTCATGACCCGGGTCATGGGGCCGGGCGACGGCCGCAAGCCCCTCAAGATCCTCTTCCTGCCGGGCAGCAGCGGCGAGATCGTCTTCGACCTGCGCTTCATCAGCGTCCTCACGCGCCTGGGGCACAAGGTCATCCTGGCCCTGAAGGAGGGGTTCTGCCTCGACAGTCCCGTGTTCTGGGACGTGGAGCACGACGGCGCGCTGGCCCGCGCCCTGGGCGAGGCGCGTCTGGTGGAGAACAGCCGCATGAGCAAGAACGACCTCCTGCGCGCCCAGCGCGAGGACTCCCTCATCGTCATTTCCGACGGCACCCGCGAGCGCCTCAACCTGTGGCGCACCAGCGTTACCTTCGCCCGCGCCTGGAAGGAGGCCGATCTCGTCGTGGCCAAGGGGTACGCCAACCACCGGCGGCTGATCATGAACTCGCACCTCTTCACGCGGGACGTCCTGTGCCTGTTCCGGGACGCGGACGGGCACGACCGGGTCGTGTTCAAGGAGAAGTCGCCGCGGGTGACCAAGATCACCGAATCCCAGGTCGTGGCCCAGGCCGACGCCATCATCGCGCGCATGCGCAGCGCCCGTGGCATGGGCAAGCAGGTCATGTTCTACAGTGCCATCATCGGCAGCATCCCGGGCCAGACCAAGGTGGCGCTGCGCGTGGTCAACACCTTCGTCTCACACCTGCGAGCCAAGCACGCCAACCTGATGATCATCAACCCGGCCGAACACTTCGTCGAGGGCATGGATGGCGACGACCTCATGTACATGTGGGAGCGGGTCCAGCGCAGCGGCTTCATCGACGTCTGGCGCTTCCAGACCGTGGCCGACATCGAGGACAGCTTCGAGCTCATGGGCGAGCCGGTCCCGGCCGAATGGCACGGCAAGGACGCCACTTTCTCCACGGGCTGCACCAAGGAGATGNNGCAAGCACCCCGAGATGCAGATCATAGGGCCCGACCCCAAGCGTTTCTTCCGGCGAATGGAGTACGGCGTGGGCAAGTATTTCGACGCGCGCATCCCGGACAAGGGACGCGGCCTGTGAGGCTTCTGGCGGCCGCCATCGCGCTTACGCTGCTGTGCGCCTGCGCGGCGCCGGGCAAGGCCCCGTCCCTGGTGGAGGCG
>DPKT01000253.1:1539-2900 GCA_003542385.1 Desulfomicrobium sp. | reverse complement strand
ATCCTGACCGGCGCCCTGGCCGGTGCCCAGACCGGCCTCTCGGGCATCCCGTGGCGCTTCGTGGATGGCCTGCAGAGGGGCAGCGAACTGCTGGAACTGGCCGAGCGGCTGGCGGAGCAGACGGCCGTCTGATTCAACCGTCCGGATTTATTGCCGGTAAAATATCGTACGCACCAAGAATTCAACCATTTCTTTACATATTCATATCGAGGAGACATTTCATGCTGTTCAGCAAGTTCTACGCGCCCACCCTGAAGGAAACCCCGGCTGAGGCAGAGGTCATCAGCCACAAGCTGCTGCTGCGCGCGGGCATGATCCGCAAGCTGACCAGCGGCATCTACACCTACATGCCGCTGGGTCTTCGGGCCATCAACAAGGTCGCCAACATCGTGCGCGAGGAGATGAATCGGGCCGGGGCCCAGGAAATCTCCATGCCCATGGTCCAGCCGGCCGACCTGTGGCAGGAGAGCGGGCGCTGGGAATTCTACGGCAAGGAGCTCCTGCGCCTCAATGACCGTCACGGCCGCGACTACTGCCTCGGGCCCACCCACGAGGAGGTCATCACCGACCTCATCCGCGGCGAGGTGCGCTCCTACCGGCAGCTGCCCCTGAACCTCTACCAGATCCAGACCAAGTTCCGCGACGAGATCCGCCCGCGCTTCGGCCTCATGCGCGGCCGCGAGTTCATCATGAAGGACGCCTACTCCTTCGACAAGGACGACGAGGGCGTGAACGCCAGCTACCAGGCCATGTACGACGCCTACGAGCGCATCTTCACCCGCCTGGGCCTGCAGTTCCGCGCCGTGAGCGCCGACTCGGGCGCCATCGGCGGAAGCTTTTCCCACGAGTTCATGGTCCTGGCCGACACGGGCGAGGATACCCTGGCCGTGTGCACCTCCTGCTCCTACGCCGCCAACCTCGAGAAGGCGGAGCTCAAGCCCGGCGCGCCCTGCACCGAGACGTGCGCGCCCTATGAGCAGGTGGCCACCCCCGGCAAGCATACCGTCGAGGATGTGGCCGGCTTCCTGGCCGTGCCTGCGACGAAGATCATGAAGACGCTCCTCTTCGACGTGGACGGACGTTCCGTGGCCGTGCTCCTGCGCGGCGACCGCGAAGTGAACGACGTCAAGCTCAAGAACATGCTCGGCGCCACCAACGTCGATCTGGCCAGCCCCGAGCAGGTCAAGGCCTGGACCGGCGCGCCCGTGGGCTTCGCCGGCCCGGTGGGCTTGAAGGTCGACGCCGTCTACGCGGATTTCGAGATCGCCTCGGCCACGGATTTCGTCTGCGGGGCCAACGCCGCCGACGCGCACCTCCTGCACGTGGACCCGCGCCGCGACATCACCCTGTCCACGGACGCC
>DPKT01000253.1:0-1454 GCA_003542385.1 Desulfomicrobium sp. | reverse complement strand
CAAGCTCGGCACCAAGTACTCCAAGGCCATGAACGCCACCTTCCTGGACGAGAACGGCAAGGAGCAGGTCATCATCATGGGCTGCTACGGCATCGGCGTCAGCCGCGTGGTGGCCGCCAGCATCGAGCAGAACAACGACGCGAGCGGCATGATCTTCCCGCCGTCCATCGCCCCCTTCGAGGTCACGGTCCTGGCCATGTCCACCAGGGACGAGAAGGTCATGACCATGGGCCGCGAGATCCACGACTGGCTGGAAAGCCAGGGCATCGACACCCTGTTCGACGACCGCGACGAGCGCCCGGGCGTCAAGTTCAACGAAGCCGACCTCCTGGGCTCCCCCATGCAGATCGTCATCGGCGGCAAGGGGCTGGAGAAGGGCGTGCTGGAGGTGAAGAACAGGAAGACCGGCGAGAAGCGGGAACTGCCGGTGGCCGACTGGCAGAACACCGTTCTGGAATGGCGCAAGGAAGTTATGAAGGAGTGGGGATTGGCGTAGCCTGCAAGAGTGCACAGGCGGCGGCTGGCGCAGTGGTTTTTCCGGCCCGGAGGAGTCGAGGGATGAGGAAAAAGATCATCATAATCGGCGGTCCGAACGGAGCCGGAAAAACCACGTTTGCCAGAACGTTTCTCCCAGTTGAGGCGCAATGCTTGAATTTCATCAATGCCGATCTGATCGCCGCAGGGCTGTCGCCTTTCGCCCCGGAAGCTGCGGCCATCAAGGCTGGGAGGCTGATGCTGGAAGAAATGTCCGACTTCTCCCGTCGGGGCGAGAGTTTTGCCTTTGAAACTACGCTTTCGGGTTTGAGTTATCGAAAGCATATCCGAAGGTGGCGGGATGAAGGCTATTTGATCAGTTTGTTCTTTCTTGCGTTGCCAACGGTGGAAACCGCCATCGCCCGCGTGGCGGAACGGGTGAAGCAAGGCGGTCACGCCGTTCCCGAATCCGTGATTCGGCGTCGTTTCGTCGCCGGTCTCCGCAATTTCGAGGAAATTTACAAAAAAGAGGTTCACTCCTGGATAGAGTTCGATAATTCCGGCGTCGAGCCTGTCGTGATCGCTTGGGGAGAAAACGGATGAGCACACCTGACATTGCCGAAGCCAAGGATGAGGTCCTGCGTGCGTCATTTGCCGCGCTCCAGCGTGCTTCACTTCTGGCTCGTGAAACGGCCATTCTGACGGGCACCAACCTTGTGCTATTCAAGGACGGAAGGCTGCTGCGGATTCCCGCCCACGAGCTGCGCTCGCAATCATCTGTATCCATTCACGAAGCTCCATGCACATATTCTCCGTCCGAACCCTGACCCAAGCCATCAAGGATGTCCTTGAAGGCGAATTTCCTTTCGTCTGGGTCCGGGGCCAGGTATCGAACCTTTCCAAGCCGCCTTCGGGGCATGTCTACTTTTCCCTCAAGGACGAGGAGGCGACGCTTAACGTCGTGTGGTTCAAGGGGGCCC
>DPKT01000175.1 GCA_003542385.1 Desulfomicrobium sp. | reverse complement strand
GGATGCGCGCGCTGGTCGGGGCCGGGATGGTGCCGTTGCCGGGCAGGGCCAAGCCCAGGGCCTCGGACAGACAGTTCATGGAGTTGGCCGTGAACATGCCGGCGCAGGAACCGCAGCCGGGACAGGCGCACTCTTCCATGCGCTCCAGATCCTCCTCGGTCATGCCGCCGCTTCTGACCTTGCCCACGCCCTCGAAGACCGTGATGAGATCAACTGTTTTCCCCTCGAATTTGCCGGGCAGCATGGGCCCGCCGCTGATCATGATGGACGGGATGTTCAGGCGCAGCATGGCCATGAGCATGCCGGGCACGATCTTGTCGCAGTTGGGGATGAAAACCAGGCCGTCGAAGGGCACGGCCGTGGCCGATATCTCGATGGAATCGGCGATGAGCTCGCGGCTGGGCAGGCTCATCTTCATGCCCTCGTGGTTCATGGCCAGCCCGTCGCACACGCCGATGGTCGGGAACTCCATGGGCGTGCCGCCGGCCATGCGCACGCCGTCTTTGACCGCTCGGGCGATGATGTCCAGGTGCATGTGGCCGGGCACGATCTCGTTGGCCGAGTTGACCACGCCGATGAGGGGACGGCGCATCTCCTCGCGGGTCATGCCCAGGGCGAAGAGCAGGGAGCGATGGGGGGCCTTTTCCAATCCTTTCGTCATCTTATGGCTACGATTCATATGATCCTCGATTGTCTAGTTGCGAAGGGCGACGAGGGAGCTCAGGACTCCGACGGTCGCCAGGGTTGCGACGATGACCAGGCAGTGCAGGGGGGGCAGGAAGGAAATGGTCATCCACAGGGGCGGGACGTTGAACATCTCCTCGATGCCGTTGTGCAGAAGTTTGAGCAGTCCCAGGGCCAGGCCGGCTCCGAGAAACCCCTGGAAAGCCCCGCCCACCAGCAGCGGAAACTGGATGTACGCGCGGCTTGCGCCCACGAAGCGCAGGATCTCCAGTTCCTCGCGCCGGGCCAGCAGGGCCAGCTTGATGGTGTTGCCGACCACTAATGCGACCACGACCAGCAGAAAGCCCGTCACCGGCCAGAAGGCCATGCGCGTCAGACCAACCCACGAGGTCAGCAAATCCACCTGCAGGGGGTTGAAGGAGACCTTCTCCACCTTGGGAAGGGCCCGCAGTCGCTCGACCATGGCCGCGGCCCACTTCTTGCCGTCCTCGGCGGGAAGCTCGCATTCCACCAGGGCCGTGGGCGGCAGGGGGCTTCTGCCCTTCATCCACTCCATGTCGGCGCTGTTCTGGAAGGATTCGGCCAGCACGCCCAGGGCCTGGTCCGGCGTGAAGGTGCGCACGTTGACGACGCCCTCCATGGACGAAAGGCCCGCCCACACCTCGCGGACCTCCTCGGTCGTGGTCTGGGGCTGCCAGTAGACCTGAAACTGGACGTTTCCTTGCCTGGCGCCGATCTGCAGGTCGAGATTGTGCACGAGCATGAGAAAGGCCCCGCCCAGAAAGGACACCAGGGTGATGGCCGCGATGGTCATGCACAGGGACCAGGGCGCGCGGAACAGATCCCGGACGCCCTGGCCCAGCAAGTGGAAAAAGACGCTCATAGGCCGCCTCCCGTTTCCACGCAGCCCTCGTGCATGACGCCGTCGTGCAGGGTCACGACGCGCGCGCCGGACATGCGCTCCATGATCTCGCGGTTGTGGGTGGCGATCATGATCGAGGTGCCGAATTTGTGGAACTGCTGGAAAATGTCCATCATGCGCATGGACAGCTCGTAATCGAGGTTGCCCGTGGGTTCGTCGGCCAGAAGGAGCTTGGGTTTGACGACCACGGCCCGGGCCACGGCCACGCGCTGCTGCTCTCCGCCCGAGAGCTCCTCGCACGGGGACATGGCCTTGTGGTCGAGATGAAGGCTCCTGAGTACCGCGCGCACGCGCTTCTCGATGATGTGCCGGGGAATGCCTCGGACCTTCAGGGGCAGGGCCACGTTGGCGAAGACCGTCTGGTTGGTCAGGATCTTGAAATCCTGGAAGACAACGCTCACGTCGCGGCGCAGCAGGTGCTTGCGCCGTTCGGGCAGGGTATTGAGGTCATACCCGGCCACGTCGACCTTGCCGCGCTGCACGGGCAGGGCGCCGTGCAGGATGCGCATGAACGTCGTCTTGCCCGCGCCCGAAGGCCCGCACAGGAAAACGAATTCCCCCTGCTTCATGCAGAAATTGACATCCTTCAGGGCCAGCTGCTTGCCGAAGGTGTAGGACAGCTTGGATATGGTGATCATAACCCCCTCTTCGGGCCGATGGTCTCAGTCGGCCTCGCGAGTGTGCGCTTTGTTGATCTGCTCGTAAAGGAGTCTGGCCTTCTCGAACCCCGGATCGTTGCCCAGGGCGCGGGCCAACAGCTCCTTGGCCTTGGCGAGCTGCTTGCGGTTCACATAGGCCACGGCCGCGTTGTAGAGAATTTTCGGGTTGTCGGGTTCCTTGGCCAGGGCCGTGCGGTAGATCTCCACCGCCCGGGCCAGTTCCCCCTTGCGCCGATAGGCCACGGCCATGTTGTTCAGGGTGTCGCAGGTCAGGGATGAAAAGATGTACGCCCCGAAATCGCGCTGGACCTCGTCGACCATGTCCAGATCCACGTAGGCGTTCCAGATGTCCTGTTTGATCTGGTCGTTCTTGCGGTCGATGTTCAGGGCCGTCATGAAGCTTTTCCTGGCCTCGTGGAGATCTTCGCGACGCAGATGGATGGTCCCGCGCAGCACGTGGTTTCCGGCATTGTTGGGGCTGATGGAGATGGCCCGCTCCGCCGCTCCCAAAGCCTGGTCCCATTTCCCCATCCTGGACTGCAGGATGACGAGGGTTTCCCAGGCCTTGGTGAAAAGGGGGTTGGAGGACAGGATTGCACATGCTTCCTTCTCGGCAGCTTCGAACTCCGAAATGTTCATCAGCAGATGAACCCGTTCCAGACGGATTCGCGGGTAATTGTCGGGATGCAGGCTTTCGAAGCGGCGCAGAAGGTCGTCGGCCTGGTCGCATTTCCCGGATGCGCACAAGGTTTTCACTTCCGCCTTGAGCAGCTCGAAATCCCGCTCGAAGGTGCTTCCGAACACCGCTTCGAGGGCCTCGGACAGGGCCTTGATGGTCACCGGCTTGACCAGATAGGCCGAAGTCCCTCCCTCGGAGGCCAGGGCTATGTCCTGCATCTCGTACTTGGAGGTCAGAAAGATGAAGGGAACGTGCCTGGCCCCCTCCATGGAACGCACGGCCTGCAGCAGCGAAATCCCGTTCATCTTGGGCATGTTCCAGTCCGAGATGATCAGTCCGGGAATCTCCCTCGAGACGTGTTCGAGGGCCGCCGCACCGTTCTCGGCCTCCAGGAATCTGGAAAAGCCCAGGGCCCGCAAGATATGGATCACCGTCTCGCGCGCGGAAAGAATGTCCTCCGCCACCAGCACGGTCATGTTCTTATCCATGTTCGTTTCCGTCCGGACCATCCGGAATGAAGAGAATGACGCAGAATCTGCTGCCCTTGGGCAAGGCGTCCTCGACCCAGATCCTGCCCTGAAACATGTTCACGATCTTGCGGCAGACGAAGAGCCCGATCCCCGTGCCCTTGATGCCGCTCTCCACGGATCTCTCCGTGCGCACGAACTTTTCGAACACGGCTTCCTTGTAGCGGTCCTCGATGCCATCGCCGTTGTCCTCAACCCAGAATTTGAGGACCGTGCGGGTCGGGTCCTCGGTGCGGCGCGATTCCCAGCTGTCCATGCCGAGGCGGATCCGGCCGTTCTCCGGGGTGTACTTGACGGCGTTGGAGACGAGATTCTGCACCAGATGTCCCAGAAGCATCCTGTCGCCCAGAACCCGCACGTCGAGGGCGCATTCGTTCTCGATGACAATGCCCTTGTCCCTGGCCAGGGGGGCTATCTCATCGAGCTGGCTTGCGACCAGGGGGAGAAAGGACACCGGCGCGGGGCTGAAACCCCGCTCGTGCAGCTCGTCGACGCGGGCCACATGCAGAAACTCGTCGATCATCTCCAGAAGCTTCGAGGCGCCCTTGAAGGCCGTCTCGATGATGGGCTTCTGGGACTCGCTGGGGCCCAGATAGGTCAGCAGGTCCATGTTGGAGATGACGGCCGAGAGGGGGCTCTTGAAGTCGTGCACCACCATCTGGACCAGCTCGGCCCGCTCGGTGGATGCCATGATCAGCTCCCGCTGCTTGATCTCCAGCTCCTGGGCCAGATCCCGGTACCGCTCCTTCTCCTTTTCGAGCCTGTCCAGAGCGATGAGGTAGTCGATGAGCGGCGTGACCCAGCCGGCGTATTCCAGAAGCAGTCCAAGGTCGGCCTGTGAAAAGGCGCCGCCACCTTCCTTGTCGGAGACGTTGATGACCCCGATGACGCTCCCCTGCTCCGACAGGAGAGGCACGGACATGAGGGAGGCCGTGCGATAGGCTGCGCTGCGACAGCAGAAGCGCCCGTCCGCCGCGATGTCCGTGATGAGCAGGGGCTCCTTGAAGGTGCAGACGTAGCCGGAGACGCAGCGGGGAGACAGGGGCTGGCAGAGCCCCACGATCTCCTGCCTGGTCGCGGCCACGACCCTGAGCTCCTGCCTTTCCTCGTCGAACAGCATGACCGAGGCCTGGGAACTGCCAAGGCGCTCCTGGATGAGCACGCCCCCAAGGCGCAGTTTCTCGGCCGGGCTCTTGGACCTGCAGGCCAGGATGCCCATCATCCGGCGCAGGAACAGGCCAAGGTCCGGCTCGATCCCGTTAGGCAGAGGCATGACCCGTCAACCGCACTTGGTGAACCCGCAGGAGGGACATACGAAGCACCCTTCCTGGAACACGAGCTCCGTCGAACACTCCGGGCACTCGGTCTTGGACAGGGAATTGCCGAAGCTCCTGCCCGCACCGCTCTGCATGTATCTGTTTTCCAGCACCCAGGACACCGCGTCGGGGATGGAAAGGAGCATGCCCTTTTTCTGGAAGACCGGGTGTTCGCCGCCGATGCCCTTGAGCTGCTTGACGATCTCGCTGACGTGCACGCCCGAGCGCAGGGCCAGGGACACGAGGCGGCCGATGGCCTCGGCCTTGGCCGTGATGGACCGCCCGGACCGGCCGATGGTGGCGAAGACCTCGAAGGGCTTGCCGTCGATCTCGTTGACCGTCAGGTAGAGCTCCCCGAGACCCGTGCGGACCTTCTGGGTGAATCCGAAGACGATATCCGGCCGGTCCATGGGCCGCGTCTCTTCCTCGGCCTTCTTGCCGTCCTTGCCCCCCTCGCCCGTACACAGCACCTGCACGCTCTTGCACCCGTCCCGGTAGACGGTCACGCCCTTGCAGCCCTCCTCGTAGGCCATCCAGTAGATCTTGTAGATGTCCTCCTGGGTGGCGGAGTTGGGCAGGTTGACGGTCTTGGACACGGCGTTGTCCGTGTGCTTCTGGAAGGCGGCCTGCATCTTCAGGTGCCAGACGGGGTCGATGTCCATGGCCGTGACGAAGACCTTGCGCAGGTCGTCGGGCAGAAATTCCATGCCGCGCACCGTGCCCTTCTCGACGACTTCGGCCATGACCTTTTCGGAATAGCAGCCGGCGTCGTGCAGGGCCTGCACGAAAAAGCCGTTGGCCTCTGTCAGCTTCTCGCCGTCCATGACCTGGCGAACGAAGCACAGGGCGAAGAGCGGTTCCACGCCCGAGGAACACCCGGCGATGATGGACAGCGTGCCCGTGGGCGCGATGGTCGTGGTCGTGGCGTTGCGGTAGGGCCCGAGATTCTGGTCGCTGTAGACCGACGTCTCGAATGCCGGGAAGGGGCCGCGCTCCTTGGCCAGCTGGGTCGAGGCGGACTTGGATTCACGCTGCAGAAACTCCATGAGCTTCTCGGCCAGGACGATGGCCCGGCGACTGCTGTAGGGCAGGCGCAGCTGGTAGAGCATGTCGGCCCAGCCCATGACGCCCAGTCCGATCTTGCGGTTGCGGCGCACGGTCTGGGTGATGCGCTCCAGAGGGTACTCCGAGGCGTCGATGACGTTGTCCAGGAACCGCACGCTCAGGTGGATGACCTCGCGCAGCCTGTCCCAATCGACCTCCTTGACGCCGTCCTTGTCCACCACGAAGCGGGCCAGGTTGATGGAGCCCAGGTTGCAGGCCTCGTAGGGCAGCAGGGGCTGCTCGCCGCAGGGATTGGTGCTCTCGATCTCGCCCTGGTCGGGGTTGGGGTTGTCGCGGTTGATGCGGTCGATGAAGATGATCCCGGGGTCCCCGCTCTCCCAGGCCTTGCGCACCAGAAGCTCGAAGACCTCGCGGGCCTTGAGGCGCTCGATGACCTCCTGCGTGTGCGGGGCGACGAGGGCGTACTCCTCGTCCTTTTCCACGGCCTGCATGAACTTCTCGGTCAGGGCCACGGACAGGTTGAAGTTGTTGAGGTCGCCCTCGCGCTCCTTGGCCCGGATGAACTCGAGTATGTCTGGGTGGTCGACGCGCAGGATGCCCATGTTGGCGCCGCGCCGCGTGCCGCCCTGTTTGACCTGTTCCGTGGCCGTGTTGAAGATCTTCAGAAACGAGATGGGCCCCGAGGCCACGCCGCCCGTGGAGCCGACGCGGCTGTCCTTGGGACGCAGGCGGCTGAAGGAAAACCCCGTGCCGCCGCCGGACTTGTGGATCAGGGCGGCGTGCTTCACCGCGTCGAAGATCTCGTCCATGGAGTCGCCGACCGGAAGCACGAAGCAGGCGGCCAGCTGCCCGAGATCCGTGCCGGCGTTCATGAGCGTGGGGGAATTGGGCAGGAAGTCGTAGTCGGTCATGAGCCTGTAGAAGGTCCGGGCGAGATCCTCGACCTTCCACGTGGAGTCCGCATACGCTGATTCCATGGACGCGATGCTGGCGGCAACCCTCCAGAACATCTGCTTCGGGGTTTCGATGGGACTGCCGTCCAGGCCCTTTTTCTGGTAGCGCTTCCTGAGCACCAGTTCGGAGTTGGCGTTGAGGGTCACCTCGGGCAGATCCGCCGGCATTTTCATAAGGTCCATGGATACCTCACTTTCCTTGAAATTGTATGAGACATATTGAAATTATTGGCTCTTCTTGATCCGTGTCTCTGTACTGGAGATGGCCGAAGACTTCAACTTTGTGAAAAGGGGGACGGCTCGGCCTTCCTCTCTTCCTCTAAAAAAATGAGAAAAGAATTTGTTGGTATTATTAGGCGGCGTCGAATGTGAATAATTAACTCAATATTATGAAATAATAATTGTTTTTTGAAGCCCCAACGGTTCCGAACAAAGTTCCCCGCCGTATTCGAGTCAGACTTCACACTGGCGAAGGAACAAGGGAAAATGTTTGGAACAATCTTTTCCACAAGTGTTCCTTCTCCATCTTACATTCTGAAATAATTGAGTTTACTCGTCCTCTTCAACCAGTTCATCGAGGTATCGGCCGTAGTCGTTCTTTGAGAACTTCGCGGCCAGGGCCTTCAGGTGTGCGCTATCGATGAAGCCTTTCCTGAAGGCTATCTCCTCGATGCAGGCGATCTTGAAGCCCTGACGTTCCTGGATGGCCTGCACGAAGCTGCCAGCCTGCTGCAGGGATTCGTGGGTCCCGGCGTCGAGCCAGGCGTAGCCGCGTCCGAGGAGCTCCACCTGCAGGGTGCCGCGGCGCAGGTACTCGAGGTTGACGTCCGTGATCTCGAGCTCGCCGCGGGGCGAGGGACGCAGGGCCTTGGCGATGGCCACGACGTCGTTGTCGTAGAAATAGATGCCCGGTACGGCGAACTTGGATTTGGGTCTGGCCGGCTTTTCCTCGATGCTGACGACCTTGCCGGCGTCGTCGAATTCCACCACCCCGTAGCGCTGGGGATCCCTGACCGGATAGCCGAAGACGATGCCGCCCTTGTCCAGGCCCACGCAGTTTTCGAGCACCGTCGACAGGCCTTCGCCGTGGATGATGTTGTCGCCCAGGACGAGGCAGACGCTGTCCTGGCCGATGAATTCCTCGCCGAGGATGAAGGCTTGGGCCAGGCCGTCGGGCGAGGGCTGCACGATGTAGGTGAAGCGCACGCCGATCTGGCTGCCGTCGCCGAGCAGGTCGCGGAAGCGCGGCAGGTCGTGGGGGGTGGAGATGATCAGGATATCCCTGATGCCCGCCAGCAGCAGGATGGAGAGGGGATAGTAGATCATGGGCTTGTCGTAGACGGGCAAAAGCTGCTTGCTGGTGCCCAGCGTCAGTGGGTAGAGGCGCGTGCCGGATCCTCCGGCCAGAATGATTCCTTTCATAGGGTATCCTTTCCTGTTGATTTCAGGGACAAACTGTACGCGGGAAGAGGTTTACGGACAAGTGGCTGAGGCTTTGCGGTAATGACAATGGCGCTTGCCTTTGGTAGCGATAGGCGTCGACTCTGAAAGAAACAAAGGGGATGGGATGCGCATAACCTGGAAGAACGCTTGGCAGTCGGGACCCGTGGTCATCACCGTGGGCATGGACCATGGCCTGGCCCACGGCTTTATCGATGCGGCGCAGGAATTGCGCGCCGGGGATGTTTTGGATGACGGCGCGTGCCGGGTGCAGGTGGAGAGCAGGATCCGCCTTTGCCGCGAGGACGGCCTGTGCCTTGAAGCCTGGACCGGGCAAGTCGCGGGAGCCGTCACGGCGGGGGAAAGGGAATGCGTCCTTTCCCGCAGCGGCTTTTCCCTGGCCTGGATCACCCTGAGCGACAAGGGATCGCGCGGCGAGCGCGTGGACGCGAGCGGACCGTGCATCCGGGACACCGTCGCCGAAACCATGGAGCTGAGCCTGGCCAGGGGGGTGATCATCCCGGACGAGCCACTCATGCTCAAGGCCGCCCTGGTCGACTGCTGCCTGAACCACGGTTTCGACCTCGTCTTCACCACGGGCGGCACCGGTGTGGGGCCGCGCGACATCACGCCCGAGGCGACCCTGCCCCTTCTGGACAAGAGACTGCCGGGCTTCGAGCGGGCCATGACCCTGGCTTCCCTGGCCAAGACCCCGCACGCCGTCATTTCCCGGGCAGTGGCCGGGACCATGGGGAAATCCCTAGTGGTCAACCTTCCGGGCAGCCCCAAGGCCGTGCGGGAAAATCTGGCGGCCATTCTTCCGGCCCTCAGGCACACGGTGGAAAAACTCCAGGGAGACCCAAGGGATTGTGGACAATAACCCCGAGCTGACACCCTCCGCCGAACTCAAAAGCTTCTTCGTCAAATTTTCCGTGATTCGTCTCGGAATCATGGTCTTTCTCCTCATGCTGGCCGTTTCCGAGATCCTGAACCTTTCGGACCGGGGCATGCGGCTGGAAGTCGACAGGGACGTCCAGTACATCCTCTTCTTCGCCTCGGGTTTCGCTCTGAGCGCCGTCTATCTCCTGGCGTCGAAGCGGTTTATCGGTTCCATGGGCCTGTTCCGCTTCCAGCTCATCGCAGACCTCTTCCTGACGACGTGGTGGATCGTGCTGACCGGCGGGTCGTTCAGCGCTTTCATGATCCTCTACATCCTGTGCCTTTTCTTTTACGGACGCATCGTCGGTTTCCAGACGATCGTCTTCTCCTCCATCGCCGTCTGGGCACTCCTGTTCCTTATTTCGTGCGTGCAGTTCTATTTTCCCGGTGCGTGGGGCCAGGTGCATATCCGTGGTTCCGATCTGGCATACAACTACAGCCTGTTCACCCTGGCGCTCATTCTTGTGGCCTCCCTGGTCAAGCTGAGCCGCACGGCGGAAAACAGGCTGCTGCAGCGCCTCATCGAACAGGAAGGGGCTCTGCGCAGGTCCGAGGAAATCAAGTACCGCGTTTTCGACTGGCTCGACGCGGGCCTGCTGGTGGTCGACGACCACAGGCGCGTCACCAGCATCAACCAGCGGGCCCTGGACTGGCTTCCGGGCTACGACCGCAGCCGCACCATCGGCGCGCGGCTCGATTCCCTCTTCCCGGAGTTCGTTCCCTTCTGGGCGGACCGTCGCAAATCCACCCGCCGTCACATGGTCGTGAGCACGGGCCGCGACCTCGTCTTCGGCTTCAAGATGACGGAACTGCCCGAGAACCAGGGGTGGATGATCCTCTTCTCGGACATCACCGAAGTGCAGAAGATGGAACGGCAGATCAAGGAAATGGAGAAGTTGGCCAGCGTGGGCGAGCTGGCCGCCGGCCTGGCCCACGAGATGAAGAACCCTCTGGCCGGCATCAAGACGAGCCTGCAGCTTCTGCTGTCCGACGATCTGGAGAAGGACTTCTCCGAGCGACTCTCAAGGGTCATCCTGCGCGACATCGACCGCCTCGACTTCCTGCTCAAGGATTTTCTCATCTTCGCCCGCCCCCAGGCCCCAAGCCCCGACCATCTGGTTCTGGCCGAAGAGATCGAGCATGTGCTCATGCCCCTGCGCCTGCAGCATCCCCGGGTCAGGATTCGCGTCGATGTCGATGACGCCCCATGCCGCTTCGACCGCAACCAGTTTCATCAGATTCTCGTCAATCTGCTGGTCAACGCCATGCAGGCCCTGGAAGACGCGGAGGATCCCGAGATAGTCATCTCATCTTCCCGCGAAAACGGAAAAATGGTCCTCTCCATTGTCGACAATGGTCCAGGGCTGAGCCAGGAAGTCGAAGAGAAGTGCTTCGATCCCTTCGTCACCACCAAACCCGTCGGATCGGGGCTGGGTCTGGCCATCGCGCGCCGGCTCGCGGCCCAGAACGGGACCTTCATCGATCTGCAGAACAATCCCACCGGAGGGGCCAGGGCCGTCCTGGTCCAGGACGAATCATTTTTCCGCACGCGAGCGGATCAGGATGCACCGTGAACACCTACATCGCAGACCTCCACATCCATTCCCGGTTCTCGAGGGCAACGAGCAAGAACCTGACGCCGAGAAACCTGGTGGCCTGGGCCGCGGTCAAGGGCATCGACGTGCTGGCCACGGGCGACTTCACGCATCCGGGCTGGATGGAGATGATCCAGTCCCAGCTCGAACCGGGGGAGGACGGCCTCTTCCGCCTGCGCGACACCAAGGGCCTTGCGGCGGAACTGCCGTGGTATTCCGGCAACCTCGATGCGGACGGAGTGCGTTTCGTGCTCTGCACGGAGATCAGCTCCATCTACAAGCGGGGCGGCAAGGTGCGCAAAGTCCACAACCTGGTCTTCATGCCCGGCTTGGACGCGGCCCTGAGGTTCAACACCCGCCTGGCGCAGGTCGGCAACCTGGCCTCGGACGGGCGGCCCATCCTGGGGCTTGATTCGCGCGACCTCCTGGAGATGGTCCTTGAGACGGACCCGCAGGCCTTTCTCATTCCGGCCCACATCTGGACGCCCTGGTTTTCCGTCTTCGGTTCCAAATCCGGCTTCGACCGCATCGAGGACTGCTTCGGTGACCTGAGCGGCGAAATTTTCGCCTTGGAGACTGGCCTGTCGTCGGACCCCGAGATGAACTGGCTGTGGAGCGCCCTGGACCGCTTCTCCCTGGTCTCCAACTCCGATGCCCATTCGGGGGAAAAGCTCGGCCGCGAGAGTAACATCTTTTCCGGCGAGATGTCCTTTTCCGGCATGCGCCGCGCCCTGCGCCGCGAGGAGGGTGGCACGCGCTTCGAAGGCACCCTCGAATTCTATCCCGAGGAGGGGAAATATCATTACGACGGACACCGCAACTGCGGTATTGTGTGGAATCCCCTGGAGACACTGAAGCACAGGGGGATCTGCCCTGTGTGCAGTAAAGAGGTTACAAAAGGTGTGATGTACCGTGTTGCTGAACTGGGCGACAGGAGTGAAGTTCCTGATTCAATAAAAAAAGATTTCTATTCAATTACACAGCTCCCGGATCTTCTGTCAGAAGTTATGAAGCAGAAGAGCAGCTCGTCGAAAAGTGTAATGAGCGAATACTTCAGGGTTATTCATGCTCTCGGCTCTGAGTTCCACCTGTACCTTGATTCAGATATCGATGAGATAAACAACTCCGGCGGAGAACTCCTTGCTGAAGGTGTGCGCAGGCTCAGAAACGGCGAGGTCCATCTTAAAGGGGGGTATGACGGTGAGTTCGGTACAGTAAAGGTCTTTGACGAAGGTGAACTCGATACTTTTAAATCGAAGTCTCTCTTTAAAGATAAAAACGGTATTGACCCGCACCCGGTTCAGAAAAAGCAATCTGTGGAATTTGATGTCGCGGAGTTCAGAAGGATCTCCGCTATGAATAAAGAATCTGCCGTAGAGGAGACCCGGACTGTCCCTGAAAAAGATAATGGCGGAATCACATCCGAACAGGCTGTTGCTGTGAATTTTTCCGGCGGCCCCGGTATGGTTATAGCCGGGCCCGGTGCGGGTAAAACTTTTCTTATCGTTGAGCGGATAAGGCGTATTACTGATGAAGGAGTTCAGCCTTCAGGGATAGCTGTGCTGACATTTTCGAATAAGGCTGCTGATGAATTGAAGGAGAGGCTCGGGGAAACATTAAGGGGGGATGGACTCCATGTCTCAACTTTCCATTCTCTGGGGCTGAAATTTATCACCGGTCACCCGCAGCTGTTCGGCCTTCGTGAGGGTTTTATAATCCTCAATGATGAGGAGAGGCTCCATCTTCTTAAAAGTATATTCCCTGAAAAAAATTCCGGTGCGGCTCTTCTCCGTAAAATTTCCGCTTATAAGCAGGGTATTGAGACAGATGTTGAGCCTGCGATTGTTGAAGCGTATAACAACTGTTTGCTTAATAATAATTTTATTGATGTGGATGATCTTATCTATCTCCCCTGTGTCATAGCTGAGGCCTCCGGGGAATTGAGGAGTGTACTCTCCGCGCGGTTTACTCATATTGTGATAGATGAATTCCAGGATATAAATTTAATGCAGTACAGATTCATCAGACTCCTCGCACCGGGCAGCGGCGCTGATATTTTTGTTATCGGAGACCCTGACCAGTCGATATACGGTTTCCGCGGCGCTGATCCTGAGTATATCCGCAGGCTTAAGTCGGATTATCCGGAACTCAGGGAATTTATGCTGAAAAAAAGTTTCAGGTGCAGCGGCGTAATCCTCAGAGCTGCGGGTCAGATTCTCGGCAGGGGTGAATATCTCTCTTCTGACAAAAAGGGTGTGAAGCTGATAATCAGCGAAATGACCAGCGACAGAAGCGAAGCTGACTGGATTGCCTCTGAAATTGAAAGAATGGTCGGAGGAGTGAGGAGTTTCTCCATGGACAGCGGAATGGCGGACGGCGAAAATCAGGGTAGAGGATTCGGTGATTTCGCAGTGCTGTGCAGATCGTCATTTATGTTTGAATGTTTAAGGGAGGCTTTCAGAAATCATGGAATCGCGTACAAGGTCGCAGGTAGCAGGCCCTTTTATGAATTTGAACCGTATAAATCTGTCATACAGCAAATAAGAGATATGCTCACCGGAATTAACTCCGGTAAAGAAACCTCCGGCGGACTTAAAAAGCTTATGGATGAGCTCCCCCCTGCTGAAATGATAATAAAGCTCCTGGAACAAAAGGGGGCGGAATTCGACAGAATGAGAGTTCATGCGGCCTTCGGCAGTATGTGGAGTTATGATGAATTTCTCGGGACTATTCCGCTGCGTACAGGTGAGGATGATTATCTCCCGGATTACGAGGCGGTTTCACTGATGACAATACATTCAGCAAAGGGGCTTGAGTTCGATACTGTTTTTATCCCGGGGTGTGAGGATGATATAATCCCGTTTAACCTTTTCGGTTCTGAAGTGTCTGATTTATCAGAGGAGGAGAGGGTGTTTTACGTTGCACTGACCAGGGCAAAAAAGCAGGTTTACCTCACTTCTGCTCTGAAAAGACGGTATAAGGGGAGAATCCTGGAATCAGGAAGAAGCAGGTTTATTGACAGGATTGAGAAGGATATAATTGAGGCGAAAAAAAGGGCTCCCTTTAAGAAAAAAGAAGATGACGGGCAGCTGAATTTATTTTAATATATATATATATAGACCTGTTGCAGTATTGCAATAAGTCTTATCTCATGTTAATCGGGAGGGTGACATGAAAATTGAAAGTGATATACCAAGATCAGGTTTTGCGCTGAAAGGTGTTGTTGAAACAGGGCGAAAAAATCTTAAAGAGATGTCAAAAATACCTGATGAAAACATGGTAAAACCTGTTGAGCAGAAGGTGTTTAAAAATCCTGAACCATCATCATTAAAAGGATTTAATCTCGACAAACTTGCGTGACATGGAAGTTCTCCGCAAGGTTCCTGACATTTTCCGCCAGTTCTTCACTGTTATATTGGATGAATTTTCTGAATATATCAGGGGGAGCTGAATAAAATCCCGCGACCTCATCCTTTACCGGATGTTTGAATGAAAGCCATGCTGAATGCAGCAGAATTGAATCTCCTGTTGAATTTTTTGATCCGTATTTTTTATCCCCTGTTACAGGTTTACCTGACCCTGCAAGCTGTGCCCGGATCTGGTGTTTTTTTCCTGTATCCAGTTTAATGAGTAACAGGGAGAAATTTTTCTCTTTCAGTAATTCATGGTAATAAAGAACAGCTTTCTCTGACTTTGCTGAAGCAGCAGGCACAATGTGTGTAATGTCACGATCTCTTTCAAGAAAATTTTCGAGTCTGTTCCATCCAGGATTTAATTCCGGGCCGGTTTCAACTACAGCAAGGTAGAATTTTTTTATTCTCCCTGAGATAAACTCTTTCTGAAGCCGTGCGGCAGCTTTTGAAGTCCTGGCAAACACCAGGAGTCCGGAAACCGGTCTGTCAAGTCTGTGCACAAGGCCGATGAACGCTTCACCCGGCTTGTTATACTTCAGGCGGATATATTCTTTGATCATATCAAGAAGTGATCTTTCACCGGAGTAGTCCCCCTGCGTGAGTACACCGGCAGGTTTATCTGCTACAATTACATGGTTGTCTTCGTAAATAATTTTCAGTTTGCTCATAAAAATCCGGCTTTATCATGAACAGATTGCTTCACTGCGTTCGCAATGACAATGTTTTTTTATTTCTGTGCCGGAGCGAAAATAAAAAAAATTTTTTGAGTTTTTTCCAAAATCTGCTTGCAAAAAAAAGGCCGTTGTCAGATATAAGACAAGTCTTCGGGCGAGCGTGGTGGAACTGGCAGACACGCCAG
>DPKT01000354.1:6059-11652 GCA_003542385.1 Desulfomicrobium sp. | reverse complement strand
TTGTCGGGCGTCAGCCGGAAGACGGCGAAATCGCCCCCGGCCAGGGCATCGGACCAGACCGGCCGGCCCAGAAGCTCCTCGAAGGAGAAGAACTTGTCCTTGATGAAGAGGACCGAATCCTGCCCCAGGGAGCCCGCGAACATGCGCGAGTCCGCCGGGGAGACCACCGCCGCCGGGTCGTCGGCCATGGGGCGGACTTCCTCGTAGCGGATCCGACGTTCGAAGATCCGGCGCGGCGTGGTGTAGTAGCCCGGCTCCCGTTCACATTCCGACAGGTCGATGCCCAGCCGCCGGATCAGGGCCTCGGCGCCCGACAGGCGGGCGCCGAGGGGCAGATCGTAGTTCACAAAACCCAAGAGGCTCGACGAGCGGGCCGAGACCACGGCCCGGAACAGGGCCGGCGCCCTCTCACGCACCCGCGAGTACAGGTAGGCCACGATCCGGTCGGCGAACAGTTCCTCGTCGAGGACGCGCCCCGAATCCCTAGCCACATATTGATGCGTCATGTTTCCTTCCGAAAATGCGTGCGTTGTCCCGGTGCATGCCGATGACGAGGATGAGCAGCTGCGCGAGGACGAAGCGGGAGCCCTTCAGCTCCCCCGTGTCCCGCAGCTCGGCCCGGACATCCCGGACGAAGTCCATGATGTCCCGACCGCCGAGGAGGGCCGCCAGGCCCGTGCGGCAGAACTGTCCTGGCAGGCAGCCGAAGTCCTTCACCGTCCGGCAGTCATCGCCGAGATATTCGAGGGCCTCCGCCAGATAGGTCCGGCGCAGTTCGCCGCGATAGACGTCCTCGGCCGCCATGTTGAACTCGCGTGCCCGCAGGGACAGCGGAGAACGGGCCCCCGTGCGCTCCAGGACGCGCCGGGTCAGCTTGCCCCCGGCGCCGAGGGACGGGTCCAAAATGCGGGCGCGCAGATCCCGCAGCAACTCGCCCGCCCCGAAGCACTCCACCAGATCCGCGCCCTCGGACTCGATGAAGTCCAGCAGGGCCAGCCGGTACTCCTGGACATGGACGCGCAGGTTGCCGGGATAGCGCCGGCTGCCCCGTACCCATCCGGACCTGGAGACCAGTTCCAGCAGGAACGCGTTGCCAGAGTCCCGACGGACGAAGAAAGTCGGCAGGGAGATGGCCGCGGCGAAGAACACCTGCCGCCGCTCGCTCTCAACCACCGGGTTGTCCGGGATGGACGCCCGGCCGACGCGGCCGGTCAGGATCAGCTTGCAGGCCAGGGCGCTCAGGAGCTGCTGCAGGGTCGCGGCGGGCCGCATGTCCTCCTCCAGGGAGTCGAACAGGCTGTAGAAGCGGCCCTCGAAGCCGGAAAAGCCCATGGTCGCGAAGGCGCGCTGCTTGTAGAGGAGATAGGTCGACATGGACTCGTGGAACACGCCCATGGACGCCAGCTCCCGCTTGAGCCGCAGGTCGTTGCCGAGTTCCCCGTTCAGGGCCGGGCAGCGGTGGGTGCTCATGAGGGTCGTCATGTAGTCGAGCAGCCTGAAGTCCGGGATGAAGTCCCCCTTGAGCCGGAACAGCCGGGCGACGGCCCTGTCCATGAGGGGCGGGCCGAAGGGTGTCAGGGGCCGGCCGAAGACCTTGAGCCTGGCCTTCTTCTTCCAGCGCCGCCAGATCATGCGCAGGTGGGTGTAGTCGAGTTCGTGGGGCAGGAAGCCCAGGGCCTTCTCGGGGTGGAAGTCCTCGAAGTCCATGCGCAGGGGAGCGGCGCTGCAGGTGCCGACGAAGAGGGGCAGGAAGTGCTCGACGATCTTGATGGTCAGGTCGCCCAGGTACTTCTCCTCGGCCGGGCCGAAGTCGCCCCCGCCCTGCATCAGCTCGCCCAGACGCGCGCTGCCCAGGGAGATGTGCGTGCCGTTGTTGGCCAGACAGGTGTTCGACGTGTTGGGCAGCACGACCAGGTTGTTGGTCAGGATGCCGGACTCGCGCAGTTTGGCGATGGTGTTCAGCTGGCTGCGCGAGAGGATGCGGTGGCACAGCCCCATGTACTCCTTCTTGGCCTCGCCGCGGTCCCAGCCCGACAGGCAGGGGTTCATGAACAAATCGCGGTAGTGGGCGTCGGGGATGAGTTCGTTCAGCCGCTTCTGCCTGGCCGGGGGCATGGGCGCGAAGTAGATCATGGCGCGCTGCCCGTGCTCGAGCAGACCGAAGCTTTCGTTGGCGTGGTCCAGCAGGAGCTGCGACAGGAGGAAACGCTGGCTCGTCTCGCGGGCGACGCCCCGGCCGCCCCGGAAGGCGGCGTTCATGGGCGCGGGATAGAAGGAGAAGGTCTCGGGGGAGGTGTTGTCGTTCAGGAAGTGGTCGAGGAACCTCTCGGCCAGCCTGCGGACCGGGGGCTGCACGCCGGAGCCGGCCAAGTCGGCCAGGGAGAGCTTGAGCAGGTAGCTGATGGGCACCCGCAGCCACTCCTGGCCGTTCCGGATGAAGAAGAAATCGGGGCTGTCCTTGCGCCGGCCCGAATCCGGGTCGGCCTTGTCGGCCAGCAGGTCACGCTCCAGGGTATGGCGGGCGAAGGCGCCGAGGCGATCCAGAGGGAAGCGCACCCAACTGTTCTCCCACACCGCGTCCGGACCGCCCTGAAGATAGCGCTCCAGCTCCACGAGCGACGCGCCCGCCGTGTCGCCAGAGGCCGTGCGCCGCGTCAGGTTCTGGTAATGACTCGACTCCCGGATCATGATGGGCAGGTCCACGTTCTCGGGGCTGCCCATGACCGCGACCTGCAGCTCGCTCTCGCTGCCCGCCGTGGCGTCGTCCGGGGCGAACGGCAGCGCGCCGAGGGATCTCTCGTTCCAGGCGCCCTCGAAACCCATCACCATGCCCAGTCTCGTTTCCATGCCGGCCCACGTCAGTGTTTCGTCAAAAAACATATGCACCGCCTTGTTTGCCCAGCATTCACCAGACCAATGTGGAGACGGTGCGAAGACGGCGTGACCGGAGCGTGACAGAACGTCCCTGCTCCGCAGGCCGTCACCGGGATGTCACCGACGCGTCACGGCGGACGGCACTCCGCATGGCAGGTTCGGGCCATGGACATGGAAACCATCGCCCGTTTCGGACCGGCGGCCATCGCGCTGGGGACGTTTCTCGAAGGGGAGACCACGGTGCTTCTGGCCGGTGCGGGCCTGGCCCTGGGGGCCTTCGATTTCCGGACCGTGGTGCTCTCCGCCTTGGTCGGGAGCCTGGCCGGGGACCAGTTCTTTTTCTGGCTCGGCAGGCTCAAAGGGGCGGCCTGGCTGAATGGCCATCCCCGTTTCGGGACGGCCGTGGACAAAGCCGCGCGCATGATGGTCCGCCACCGCCTGCCGCTGCTCTGCGCCTATCGGTTCATCTACGGGCTGCGCGGGGCCATCCCCTTCGCCTTCGGGGTGTCCGGCATCTGCTGGCGTTTTTTCCTGCTCGCCAACGTGGTCACGGCGGCCCTGTGGTCCGTGCTCGTCACCATGCTGGGCATGCATGCCGGGAGGGTCCTGACCGATGCGGACATGCTCGCCCGGCTGCCCCTGTTCGGCGCCTTGGCGGCTGTCGCGTTCGGCCTGGTCGTCGTGGTTCGCAGGCGACGAAAAAGCGGCGGGGAACCTACCTGAAGGATGCGGCGAGCTCGGGTTCGGATGCGGGGCCCGCGAAACGGGCCAGCCGCTCCGGCCGCATGGGCCTGGTGCCGTCGAAGGTGTCGCAGGCCAGATAGTAGCGCAGGTCCGTCAGCCAGGTGCCGAAGGCGCCGGGCGTCGCGGCGAAATTCCGCAGCACGGCAAAAGGGTTGCGCAGCGCGGCCCCGAAGGGCCCGAAGAGTTCGGACGGGTCGCGGAAACATTCCCAGTCGCAGCGCCGGCACGCGGACCCGTTTTCGGGCAGGTCGCGCATTTCCCAGAACGGCCCCATGTCGTCGCCGCTGCGGTAGCCGCAAGGATAGGCGTGGCCGCGGGTCGCATCGACGAAGAAGAAGTCCGTCCCGCCCCGGCACGGGTAGGTCCGCTCCGCGCCGCCGTCGATCTGGCGGATGAGCGCGTCGAGGGCGGACAGGGGCGTGAAGAGGCGGATGCGCGGCCGGAAATCGGGCACGACGCTCCGCAGGGCCTGCAGCATGGCCTTCTTTTCATGCGACGTGAACGTGATGAAAGGGTCCGACGAGGTGGCCCTGTAGACGGCGTTCCCCTCCTCGCTCATGGGATAGCAGCAGTTGGCGATGGTAAACCCGAGATCGAGGGCGAAGGAGAAGAAGCGCGCGAAGGCCTCGGCAAAACCCTCCCGGAAGGCGTCGGGCTCGAACTTCCCCTGCAGGGCCCCGATGCGCCCGCCGCAGAGGCGGTTGATGCCGAGGTTGACCGAGGGGTAGAGGCCGCGCTCGTGGAAGACCGGGAGCGCCTTGCCCATGCCCCGGACCACGCCGGGCAGGCCGCGGTTGGCCTCGTGGACGGCCGGATCGCAGGAGTCGAGGCTGACCCAGAAGTTGCGGATGCCGCTTTCCAGAAGTTCGTCGGCCATGCGCGCCATGCGGTCGCGGAAATCCGGCGCCTCGTGGCGCTGGAAGATGAAGCCGTTGGTGCCGGTGCGGATGTAGGGGATGCCGAGCCGTTTGGCGCGGCGGATCATGCGGGTCAGGCGCGGGAAGTCGAGGAGCGGCTCCCCGCCGGTGAAGGACACGGCCCGCATGCCCAGGCGCGAGACGGTGTCGAGGATCCTGTCCACGACGTCCGGGTCGAGGCTGTGCCTGGCAAAGGCGTTGTCGGCGCTCATGCCGCACTGGACGCAGCGGGCGTTGCAGCGCGTGGTGACCTGGATCACGGCCTGGCCGGGCAGACGTCCCCTGACGAGACGGCGGATGGCGCCGAAATGGCTCATGCGTTTCTCCTTGTGCCGCCCATGGTGCAGGCGCCCCGTTACCGCCCCGCGACGGACTCGTGACCAGGCGGCGTCAGCCTCATGAGTTGACAAGAGCACGCATCTCGTCGGCCATGCCGAAACGGACTCGCCGGCCCGCAGGGATAAAGACCGCAGCGCCGGTGCGCGGATTCCTGCCTTGCCGGGCGGCGAAGTCCCTGACCTTCAGCACTCCCAGGCCAGGCAGGCGCACATCCAGGCCTTCCCCCAGGGCTTCGCGGACGACGGCGAACAGGGCCCGCACGGCCGGATCCGCGAGATTCGGCCGCGAGGGACATGGCGCGTCTGCGCCCAGCAGGCATGGCGGGNNAAGAGCGCAGGCGCATGGCCTTCCGTTGCGGCTTCTTCCGGAACGCCGCCTTGCCCCGCCGCGTTCGTGCCGTCGTCCGGTGTCAGCTCATTTTTTTTTTGCCGCGTCATCCGCCGGGGAATCCGCTTGAGCCACGAGGTGGGTCAGGGGCTGCATCCTGTTGGGTGCCCAGGAGAGCTTGACTTCGACCTTCTCCTTGTCGCTCTTCTGCTTGATTTCGAGCTCCGCTTCGATGGAGTCGGACGGGCGCAGGATGAGCGGACGCTCCTCGCTGTCGAGAATGAGCGAGCCCTGCCTCAGGCCGACGAGAATTGTTTCCAGGTACGCGGCCGCTTCGTCCCTGGTCATGACGTTCTTGAGTTTGAGCTTGTCCTTTCCCATATGATCCTCCG
>DPKT01000354.1:0-5956 GCA_003542385.1 Desulfomicrobium sp. | reverse complement strand
GTTCGGGGTTTGCGGCGCCGGGGTATGCGATTGCGGGATCGAGCAGGACGAAGTCCAGCACGTCGCCGATGGCGATGGTGTCGGGGTCGTCGGCCCGCAGGTGGCGCAGCAGCGTGCGCACCTGGTTTTCCAGGGACATGCCGATGCTTTCGGGATCGTGAAACGTGTTGGGGATGAAGACCTTGGGGCAATGGGTCTGGCTGACGGCCTTGCCCACGCCCGCGGGCAGCAGCGTGGCGATCAGCGAGCTGTAGAAGCTGCCGACGGGATAGCAGATCAGGTCGCAGGCGCCTATGGCCGCGCGGATCTTGTCGCGGATCATGGGCCGCACGGGCGCATTCCCCCTGGCCGGGTCGACGAGGGACAGTTCGGCGATGGGCTTGGTCAGGGGCGGGGTCTCCTTGCCCGTGATGAGATGCTGGCCGATGAGATGCCCTCCCCCTTCGAGCTGGGCCCTGAGCTGCAGGTTCGAGTTGATGAGCAGCCGCACCTCGCCCCGGACCTGCACGAGCTTGGAATAGATGAAGACGATGGGGTCGATGTGCCGCCTGCTGTCCAGATAGCCGGCCGTGAGGATGAGGTTGCCGATGCTCGCCCCGCGCAGGTCGAAGTCGCTGCCGGCGGCCTTGGCGAAGATCTGCAGGTGGTGGCGGATGATCTTGCGCATGGGGTCCGAAACCTTGGCGATCAGCGGGTGCACGCCGTTCGCCAGGGCATCGAGTTCCGCCCGGAGCTGGTCGGGGCTCGACGTCTTCGGCAGACGATGGGCGAAGAGGCTGTAGATCTCCGGGTACCCGTGCAGGCTCCGGTCGGCCAGGGCCATGAGCCGGCTGCGCAGGTCCCCGACGGCCGGCATGTCGAAGTGGCGGCGCAGCGCGGCCGAACTTCCCCCCGAATCAAAGGGCGTGACCAGGTGCACGGAGTTGTGGGTATACTCCACCAGAGCCTGGCTCGTCTCCCTGAGGGCCGTCCCGCCCGTGAAGAACAGGATGCGCGGACCGAGGTCCGGACTGCGCCGGGTCCTGACCACGCGGATGGGGTCCGGGATGCGGATGGCGCGGGTGACGCGGATGGGCATCCTGCTCATGACGTTTCCAGAAGCCGCAGGCAGCCTGCGGCCGCGAAGTCGAAATCGACGCCCCCGCTGATCTCGAACACCCGGCACCCGTCCAGGGCCCTGGCGTAGTCCGAGGCCGTCGGCACGTAGTCGTTTTCGGGCACGAAAAAGAGCCCCGTGTCCTTCATGAAGGCGGCCAGCAGGTCGTGGCGGGCGTGCACGTCGATTTCCTCGAAGCGCGTGACCGCGATGTCCCGGCTCCAGTTCAGCAGCACCAGATAGCGCATGGGGCTCTGCAGGATGAAGCGGTCGGTGCCGAAAATGCGGTCGATGAGGGCGTCGTACTTGTGCTCCAGATTCCAGAGCTCCTCGGGCGCCATGCGCAGGAATCGTTCCCGATCCTCGTCGGTGATGATACCTGCAAGATCCGGGTTGTGCAGGGCCGTGCCGGGGTTGATGCGCGGGTGCTTGGCCACGCCGAACATGGCCGGGCAGGGCGCGCCGGGGCGGACCATGAGGCGGTCGTTGCTGACGAAGGTCACGCCCTTGCTGACCAGGTGCAGGGCCAGGGTGGACTTGCCCATGCCCGAGAAGCCGGCCAGGGCCATGCCCGTCTCGCACAGGGCCACCCCGGCGGCGTGGGCCAGGAGGCAGCCGTCGTTCAGCTTGCGCTCGATGAAGCGGTTGTTGACGAAATTGACGATCTGGTTGGGGTTGGCCCCGCAGTCGCCCACGGCCAGGTTCCGCCCTCCCCCGAAAAGGAAGTGCAGTCCGGTCAGGCGCTTGCGCACGACGCGGCCGCCCGGCAGATCGGCCCATTCCTCCTTGACCTTGGTCTTGCCCGGGTCGGGTTCCTTGACCTGGAAGGTCAGCCCCAGGTCCGGGACGGGTCCCTGCAGGGCGGTCACGGCGATGTCGGCGCCGCCGGGGGAACAGAGGAACGGCGCGAAGTAGGTCGTCAGCTCGCCTGCAAGGGTCTCGGAGTTGGTCTCGACCCGGAAGCGGCAGTCGCCCATGGCCAGGAAGACGCGGTGCGGGGTGTCGGCGCCGGCGGTCAGACGGTCGATGAGGTCCGAGCAGTGCATTCTAGCTTCCACGGATCTTCTCCATGACGTAGTCGGTGTACATGGCCGCGGCGTCCAGGCCGCAGGCCTCCTGGATGCCCCGGAAGCCACCGAAGGCCGAGACTTCGAAGACCACGGGCCCGGCGGCCGTCTCCACCACGTCCACGCAGGTGAAATCGAGGTCGAACAGCGCCTGTGCCTTCTGCGCGACAGCCAATGCCTCGGGCGAAGGGACGGCCGGCGCGTACTTGCCCCCCGACTCCGTGGTCGTGTTCCAGGCGCCGGTTCCGCAGCGCGCGTAGGTCGTCATGTACTCGCCGCCCAGGAAGACGATGCCCAGATCCTGGCCGGGCAGCTCGATCTTCTGTTGCAGGTACATGATGGGGTTCTCGGCGTGGAAGGCCTCGACGGCTTCGCGCGCCGCGGGCCCTTCCGCGATGACGGTCATGCCGCGGGCCTTGGAGGTGAAGAGCGGCTTGAAGACCGCCTCCCCGTAGCGCCCGACGGCGGCCAGGGCCTCGTCCACGGACTCGGTGATGGTCGTCGGCGGCATGGGGATGCCGCCCAGACGCAGGGTCACGGTGCAGCTCAGCCGGTCCAGGACGCGCATGATGGACAGGGGCGAGGAAAAGATTGGCAGCCCGCGCTCGGCCAGGAAGCGCAGCAGTTCAAGGCGGTCCAGGAGGTCCGGGGAGTAGCGCGCGCCGATCTTCTTGACGATGAGGCCGTCCAGGCCGGCCAGGTCCACGCCCTGGAACCTGGCCGCGCCCGCATCCAGGTCCAGGCAGACCTGCTCCATGTCCACCAGCAGGCGGTATCCCGTCCTGGCGGCCACCGTGTCCGCCAGCAGCTCCGAGGACCAGCCCCCGCGCGTGCCGACAACTCCTATTTTCATGATCGCACCTAATAGTAGAGTATTTCCAGGGGGAAGGAAAAGCCGGCAAGCTCTTCCGGGGCCTTCTCCGTGAGCCGTTCCATGAGGAAGAGCCCGCGGTTGTACATGTCGTGGGCAAAGGACCGGTTCAGTTCGAACCGGGTGGAGGTGTAGAACGATCTGGCCACGCCCAGGCCCAGACGGATGTCGAAACCGGGGTCGTCGTGGGCCCGGGCGAAGGATTTGGCGAAGGCGTAGAAGCTGGCGATGGTCTGGTTGATGCGCCCGCGCGACTGTGCGTCGAAGGCGGGCAGCCGGAAGTTGGAGACCAGGAAGACGGAGACGTCCTGCACGTAGTCCGCGTGCTGGGAGCGGTGCAGGTCGATGAAGTAGACCTTCTGGTTCTGGTGGTTGTAGATGACGTTGTTAATGTTGAAGTCGCCGTGGATGAAGACAGAGAACGGCGCGGGATGCCTGGCCTCGATGTCCATGCAGCCCTTGATCAGCTCCCCGGCCGAGGGGATGGGCAGGGAGCCGATGCCCAGGGGCGGACGCATCAGCTCCGGGTGGACCTGCAGGATGGAGGACATGCGGTCCCCTACCTGACGCATCATGTTCGTCGGCAGCTCGAACCTGTTCAGGGTCTGCTCCCAGATGTGCTGCAGGGTCTGCTCGAAGATGAACAGGGCGTTCTCGAGGATCTCCTCGTCGGGGTTGAAAATGGCTTCGTCCAGGGTGCACCCGGCCAGAAACTCCGTCAGCAGGGAGGCGTTCTCGCCCTCCTCCTGGTAGCTGAAGACGCGGGGCGCCAGACCCGGGAAAATCTCGTTCCAGCACTCCAGGTTGATCTTCTCCTGCCTGATCTTGCGCAGGTTGCCCTCCTTGAAGATGGAGTCTCGGGCCTGGGGGGCGTTCTTCCCCTCCACCCGGGCGATGCGGCAGCCCGAGCGCGAACCCCAGATGCCCTGGAAGTCCACGTCCGTGACCTCGCCCTGCAGGCCCGACTTGGTCAGGTTGCGCTGCAGGGCCTGGAACTGCTGGATCTTGATGCGCTCGCCGATGATGACGAAAAGCAGGGCCTCGCCGATGTTCAGCAGGCTGTCGCCGATGCGCTCCAGGTAGCGGATGATGAAGAGCGAGGTGATGTGGTCCTCCACGTTGCGGCCGATGCGCAGGTGGATCATGATCTTGTCGAAGTTCCCCTTGTACATGGCGTCCAGCTCGGCCTCCATGCGGCAGATGACCAGGGCGCCGGACAGGTTGGCCTTGTGCAGGGTCGGCAGGATGTCGCTTATGGTCTGGTGGATCTTGAGGAAGCTCTCGCGGTAATCGAAATTCTCCAGAAAGCGGGGGCTCGAAAGGTAGCCCATCTGCTTGGCGATGTTCACGCAGTAGTCGCCGATGCGCTCCAGGTTGATGGAGATGACGTGCACCGCGCGCAGGTACTTCATCTGCTCGGCCGAGAGCTTGGTCTGGCTCAGGGTCGTGAAGCACGTGTTCTCGATGACGTTCTTGAGGTTGTCGATGTAGTCGTCCTTGTTGATGATCTTGTCGTAGGTGCCCGGCGTGGGGGCGAGCAGGAACTCGATGGTGGCCTTGATCTGGTTCTGGACTTCCAGGATCAGGAACCGGAAATTCTCGTCCAGGCCTTCGAAATGTCTGTGCATGGGAATTCCTAGGAAGAAATGGAGATGGTTCCCGATTCCGCAGCCTGGTCGCCCCTGTCCTTCCAGCCGACCTTGATGGCCAGCTTGTTCTCCTGGCCCTTCTTCTTCACCGTCACTTCGAACTTCATGTAGCCCGTGGGGTGCATGACGATCTCCGACCCTTCGGCGGAAAGCACGAGGCGGCCCTGGTCGAAGCCTTCCTGCAGGGCCTGCAGGTATTTCTGGATGGTCCGGCAGTCCTGGACGGACTCGAACTCGAATTTTTCGTCTTGAGACATGGCGTTTCCTTGTGGATGTCAGCCCATGAGGCGGTCGCGGTATTCGCGGATGACGATTTCACGGCTCATGCCCGAAAGGATGAGGCGCTTGGAGATTTCCAGGTCGTCCCAGGCCGGCTGGTAGCCGATCTCGCGGCCCGCCTTTTCGGGGTTCTGCTCGGCGGCCGCCTTGACCTTCTCGCCCATGTGCGTGTCGTCGCCCATAAAGACGAGCTTGCGCCGCGCCGACGGCCCCAGGCAGGAGTTGGCGCGGCCCACGGCGGTGATGAGGAAATCGGTGTAACGCTGGGACTGGGGGTTCCAGACCTCGTAGCCGTCCACGTCGTAGTCCGCCAGGAGGATGGGCCAGAACTGCTCGGGGTGGGGGATGATGACGCCGGCGCCAAGGGCCCTGGCCTCCTCGATGACCTCGGAGGTGCGGTAGAAGTAGCGCAGGGTGAAGTGGCGCTTGACGATGGCCTTGACGGCCGAGAGGTAGGTCTGGATGCGGTCGATGAGCCCGCCGTCGAAGCGGGGGCGCAGGGCGTCGAAGTAGTTGCGCAGCAGCTTGTTCTTCAGGGCGTCCTCGGGGAGATCGCGGCGGCGATCCTCGACCATGCGCTGGATCTTGGTCACGTGATGGCGCACGAATTCGACCAGGTCGAGGTCCGCGCCGGTGGTCCGGGCGGCCTCCTCGACCCTGTCCTCCATGGGCGCGGTGATGGTGTGCATGAAGTCGAAGAGCTGGGAGGCGCGGTAGGTCCGCGTGTGCCGCAGCATGGCCCGCAGGGTGTGGGCCTCCGCCAGGCGGGCGGTCCTGAAGTGCAGGAGCAGCTGCACCTTCTGGTTGAAGCCGTGGGAGTAGCAGTCCACCTCCACCCCGCTGAACTCGTCGTCATAGGTCAGGAGCTCGTTGTGCTGGGTGGGGATGACCAGGCTCTCGGACATGTTCGGGAACATGCCCTCCACCCGCCGCCTGACGACCGGCATGGGCACGAACTCGGGGTGCCAGTGCACGGCCATGACGCTGCGCTGTC
>DPKT01000240.1 GCA_003542385.1 Desulfomicrobium sp. | reverse complement strand
CGTCGAGGGATGCCAGCATGGGCCGGACGTGGGCGCGCATGAATTCGTCGCCGGGCAGCCTGCGGACGTGGTCCAGGCACTGCTCCAGGGTCAGGGGTTCGGCGGGTTCGGGGGTGAAGTAGGCCACCCCCAGGAGACTGTCCTGATGGGCGAGCCGGTAGCGCATGGTCGGGGTCACGTCGAAGCTCCTTGCGTGGTGTATCGGGCCATTGGTACCTATCTTGCTTGAAATCGCCTGCCAAGGAGATGCTGTCATGAAATATTTCATTCTCTGCGCCTGCGCCCTGCTCGTGGTGGGGTGCGCGTCCGCGGACCGCTACGATGTGAACCTTTACGGGATTGACTATCAGGACGACGCCGAGATCCTGATGGGCGAACTGGTCGAGGCGGTGACGCCCGCGTCCATGCCCGACACGGGCTACCGGGCGCTGATAGTGCCTTTCGCCCTGCGTCAGGACATCGCCGTTCGCAAGGACGTGGGCCGGGAGATGGCCGACGTCTTCAGGCGCGCGTGGCTTGAGCGCCGGGTCTTCGGGGCCATGGAGTACGACTCCTCCAAGCCCTGGACCGGGCTGGACGCGGCCATGTCCGCGGCCCGGGCCAAGGGCGCCAATATTCTGGTCACGGGCAACGTTTCGCAGTTCTACGAGGGAGGCGGCGCGGGCCGGACATCCATCGGCGTCACGGCCGAGGTGTACTGGGTGCCCGACGGGACCCTGATCTGGTCCGCGGCCCAGGCTGCGGCCATGGAGGCCGGGCCCGTCAAGGACTATGTCGTGGTCCGCAGCCAGGTGCGCCTGCCCGAGAACCCGACCTACGCCGTCATGCGCGCCCTGTCCCTGAGCATGGCCGACGGCTTCGCCCGCCACCTGCGCCCGTAACGCCGCCACAGCTTGTGACCACCTGCGAGCCGACGTGTATTCGTCGGCTTTTTCATTTTTATTTCGTGGTGTTGCAATTTCCTTTACAAACCATGAACAAGCTTTGTAGGAAAAAATTTTTTGCGTTTACGCACGCAACATTCAAACCGTATCTCCGGATGATCGGGTGACACCATGAAGCACTTTCTATCCATACTGGATCTCAAGGCCACCGAGGCCATGGACCTTGTCCGGCGGGCCAAGGAGATGAAGGACACGGACTACCGGTCCACGCTGCTGGCCGGCAAGACCCTGGCCATGATCTTCGAGAAGGCCTCCACGCGCACGCGCGTTTCCTTCGACGTAGGTATCCGTCACCTGGGCGGCAGCACCATCTTCATGACGCCGGCCGATTCCCAGCTGGGCCGCAGCGAGCCCCTGGCCGACACGGCCCGGGTCCTGTCCCGCTACGTGCAGGGCATGGTCGTACGCACCTTCGCCCAGAAGAACGTCGAGGAACTGGCGCGCTGGGGCTCCATCCCGGTGGTCAACGCTTTGACGGACCTCTACCACCCCTGTCAGGTCATGAGCGACATGCTGACCATCTACGAGCGGACCACGAACCTCAAAGACTTGGTCGTGTCCTGGATCGGCGACGGCAACAATATGGCCCACTCCTGGATCAACGCCAGCATCTACTTCGGCTTCCAGCTGAACCTGGCCTGCCCCGAAGGCTACATGCCCAGGACCGAGATTCTGGAGCGGGCCCTCAAGATGGGCGCCAAGGTCTACATCACCGACGACCCCAAGGCTGCCATCGCCGGATCCCATTTCGTCAACACCGACGTGTGGGCTTCCATGGGCCAGGAAGCCGAGCAGAAGCGCCGCGAGAAGGCCTTCGCCGGATATCAGGTCAACGAGGAACTCCTGACCCTGGCCGACCCGTCGGCCAAGGTCCTGCACTGCCTGCCCGCCCACCGCGGCGAGGAGGTCAGCGAGGAGGTCTTCGAGGGGCCGAGGTCCATCGTTTTCGACCAGGCCGAGAACCGTCTGCACATGCAGAAGGCCATCCTGGAATGGATTTACAGCTGAGGCGGCCAGTCCGCTGCACATAAAGGAGAAGTTTTCATGCGCAAGATCGAAAAAGTCGTGCTGGCCTATTCCGGCGGTCTCGACACCTCCGCCATCCTGAAATGGATCAAGAAGACCTACGAGTGCGAGGTCGTGACCATGACCGCCGACCTTGGCCAGGGCGAGGAACTCGACGGCCTGGAGGACAAGGCCCTCAATACCGGCGCCACCAAGGCCTATGTGGTGGACCTGCAGGAGGAGTTCGTCGCCGACTACGTCTTCCCCATGTTCCGGGCCAACGCCGTGTACGAGGGCGGGTACCTGCTCGGCACGTCCATCGCCCGGCCCCTCATCGCCAAGAAGATGGTCGAGATCGCCCTGGCCGAAGGGGCCCAGGCCGTGGCCCACGGCGCCACGGGCAAGGGCAACGACCAGGTCCGCTTCGAACTGTCCACCCTGGCCCTGGCCCCGCACCTGAAGACCATCGCCCCCTGGCGCGAGTGGGATCTCAACTCCCGCACGCAGCTCCTGGAATTCTGCAAGGAAAACGGCATCCCCGTGCCCGTGACCAAGGAGAAGCCCTATTCCTGCGACCGCAACCTCCTGCACCTGAGCTTCGAGGGCGGCGAGTTGGAAGACCCGTGGTCCGAACCCGGCCCGGGCACCTACCAGATGAGCGTCGATCCCGAGCAGGCGCCCGACAAGGCCGAGGTCATCACCCTCGATTTCGAGAAGGGCAATCCTGTGGCCCTGAACGGCCAGACCCTGTCCCCGGCCAAGATGCTCGCCGCCCTGAACGAGCTGGGCGGCCGCCACGGCATCGGCCGCCTGGACATGGTCGAGAACCGCTTCGTGGGCATGAAGTCCCGCGGCGTGTACGAGACCCCTGGCGGGGCCATCCTGCAGCGCGCCCACCGCGACCTGGAGGGCGTGTGCATGGACCGCGAGCTGCTGCACCTGCGCGACACCCTCATCCCGCGCTACGCCGAGATGGTCTACAACGGCTACTGGTTCGCGCCCGAGCGCGAAGCCCTGCAGGCCTTCATGGACAAGGCCCAGGAGACGGTCACCGGCACCGTCCGCCTCAAGCTCTACAAGGGCGGCGTGTACCCTCTTGGTCGCAAGTCCCCGTATTCGCTCTATAACCCGGAGCTGGCCACCTTCGAAAAGGACGAGGTCTACAACCAGGCCGACGCGGCCGGCTTCATCAAGCTGCACGGTCTGCGCCTGCAGGCCCGCCAACCGTTCCTGAACAAGATCAAGGGCTAGGCCATGAGCGCGGCATCCAAGGAAAAGAAATTGTGGGGCGGCCGATTCACCGGGGACACCGCCCCCCTGGTCGAGCGCTACACGTGCTCCGTGGGCTTCGACTCGCGGCTGTGCGCCCAGGACATCGACGGCTCCAAGGCCCACGCCTCCATGCTGGCGAAGCGGGGCATCATCACCCCGGCCGACTGTGAGGCCATCCATCAGGGCCTGGAGCAGATCCGGGCCGAGATAAAGGCCGGGACCTTTGTCTGGCGCGAGGACCTCGAAGACGTGCACATGAACATCGAGCACCGCCTGACGGAGCTCGTCGGCACGCCGGGCCAGAAGCTGCACACCGGGCGTTCCCGCAACGACCAGGTGGCGCTGGATTTCCGGCTCTTCACGGCCGCCTGCCTGGAAGAATGGGGCGAGAACCTGAAAGGCCTGGTCGGCGTGCTCGTGCAGCGGGCCGAAGAAAACCAGGGCGTGCTGCTGCCCGGCTGCACCCATTTCCAGCCGGCCCAGCCCGTCAGCCTGGCTCAGCACCTGCTGGCCTACGCCCAGATGTTCCGCCGCGACCACGACCGCGTCCGCGACGCCCTGAAGCGTGTGCGCGTCTCGCCCCTGGGAGCGGCGGCCTTGGCCGGTACCACGCATCCCCTCGACCCCGCCCAGGTGGCCGGGACCCTGGGACTCGGGGGCACCTTCGCCAACAGCATGGACGCCGTCTCCGACCGCGATTTCGTCCTGGAGTCCGTGTTCTGCGGGAGCGTTGTCATGATGCACCTCTCGCGGCTGTGCGAGGAGATCATCATCTGGGCCAACCCGCAGTTCGGCTTCGTGCGCCTGCCCGACGCCTACTCCACGGGCTCGTCCATCATGCCCCAGAAAAAGAACCCCGACGTGGCCGAGCTCATGCGCGGCAAGACGGGCCGCGTCTACGGCGACCTCATGGGCCTCTTGACCCTCATGAAGGGCCTGCCTCTGGCCTACAACCGCGACATGCAGGAGGACAAGGAGCCCTTCCTCGACACCCACGACACGGTGTCACCGTCCCTGGCCATCATGGCCGGCATGCTGTCGGAACTGGGCTTCAACGCCGAGCGCATGCGCCGGGCCCTTAAAGCCGGCTTCCTCAACGCCACGGAACTGGCCGACTACCTGGCGGCCAAGGGCGTGCCCTTCCGTCAGGCCCACCACATCACCGGAGCGGCCGTGGCCTTTGCCGAGGAACGCGGTGTCGGCATCGAGGATCTGAGCCTTGAGGAACTGCGTCGCTTCTCGGCCGACATCGGCGAGGACGTCTTTGCCGTTCTCGACTACGACAATGCCGTCGCCCGCCGGCACGTGCCCGGAGGCACTGGCCCCGATTCGGTCGGCGCGCAGATTTCCGAACTCTCGTCCTGGCTGTCGGAGAAAGCCTAGCTCCGCCGTTTCTTGACGCACAGCACACGAACGCGACGATTGCGTCGCGCGTCGTGACGGAAGCCCTCGCCGCACCATCGGCGGGGGCTTTTTCACGCCCGGGGTTAGGCCGCCAGCGTTGGCTGTATACGCATGTATAAGTATCTATGTACTCAAATTAGCCCGTAATACTTTAGTCGATTTTATCAAAAAATACGTTTTGGTTCGAGTTTCATCCCCCTCCTCATTTCCAATAAACAAGAAGTCATCGGGCAGGAATCATAAGGGAGGGTCGTAACATGAAGATAAGCATTTCTTCTGGCTGCAGGTCCGGCAAGGCGGGACATGGGGTATGCGGGCGTGCCCCCGTATGCGAAGTCGGGATGGCGGGCATGTTGCGCCGCGATCACGCCGCGGGGGGCGCCGATTCGAAGTGTATGACGACAGTGGGTGGAACTGCATCGGGCACAATGTATTCTCATGTGTCCGGAGTCGAGGAACGCGGATATTTCTGTCGAGATCCCAGGATGTTATTGACGTCATACAGTAATGTATGTACACGCGTTAAAATTTATCGGCAGCGGACTGACGGTGCCAGTTTGATGCAGGGAGGGGGGATGAAGGCTCAGATCGTTCGCAAGGTGCTCCATGCCGTCGTCTTGGCATGTCTGTTGTGCCCTATGTCAGCTTTGGCAGAGAATGCCTATGTAGGCACCGCAGCATGCAAGGATTGTCATGAAGAACAGTACGACAATTTCACGAAATACGCCAAAAAGGCCCATTCCGACAGGTCCATCAAGATCATGGCCTCGGATCTGACCGAGGCGGAGCTGGCCGAGTGTTACGGCTGCCACACTACCGGCTACGGCAAGCCCGGCGGTTTCGTCAGCTACGAGAAGACGCCGCATGTTGCGGACGCGGGGTGCGAAGTGTGTCACGGGCCCGGCCAGGAACATGTCGAGAGCGGAGGGGACACGGAACTCATCAAGGGCAAGCTGAGCATGGAAGACTGCCAGGGCTGCCACAACGAGAGCCGCGTCAAGGCCTTCAACTTCAAGCCCCTGCTGTACGGCGGGGCCCACTAGGAGGCCGCCATGAACATATTCAGAAGATCCCTGGGCGCCAAGATCCTCGGCATCACCTTCGCGGTGCTCGTCCTGACTTTCGGTGCGCTGTTCACGGCGACCTTCCTCATGCAGCGGGCCAGCACGCTGCACGAGGTCGAGGTCAACGCCGAGCGCATCGCGGAGATGCTCTCCATGGCCATCCGCGAACCCATGGCCATCGGCGACAACGAGGGGACCACGGAAAAGTTCGTGGAAGTTGGCCGTCGCTACGATGATATCGACATCCATCTGACCAATTTCAAGGGCAACGTCACCTACTCCACGTCGGACCAGTTCCTGCGCAAGGAGATCACGGACGTCGTCAGGAGCGCGGAACTGGCAGCCTTGCTCGAGGATTGTCTGCGCAAGGACTGCATGAGCCAGTCCATCACCGAGATCGACGGCAAACCGGCCTACCTCGAAATCAAGTCCATTCCCAACGAAGAGTCCTGCCATCATTGTCACGGGTCGAATCAGCCGGTGCTCGGGGTCATGGTCATGACCCAGGACATTTCGCCCCAGATGAACGCGATGATGAGCAACCAGACTAAAGTCGGGGGCATCATGGCCGCGGGTCTGGCCGTGCTCCTCGGCGCCCTGTCCTTTTTCCTCCGGCGGGCCGTCCTCGTCCCCATCCATGACGTGGCCGAGGCCACGGAAAAGATCAGCAAGGGCGACCTGACCGTGCACGTGGAAACCAGAAGCCGGGATCAGATCGGGCAACTGGCCCAAAGCGTCAACTCCATGACGGACAACATGCGGTCCATGATGCAGGAGATCATCTCCGGCGTGGGCACCCTGGCCGTGGCCTCGGGCCAGCTCAAATCGGTTTCCGAGACGGTGGCCGACCTGGCCTCGGACAATCAGACCCGCTCCGACGCCGTGGCCGCCGCGTCCGAGGAGATGAGTACGAACATGCGCTCGGTGGCTGCGGCCACGGAGCAGGCGTCGGTCAACATCTCGACCGTGGCCGCCGCGTCCGAGGAGATGAGCGCGACCATCGACGAGATTTCGCGCAGCACCGCCAGGGCCAAGGAGATCACCGCGGTGGCCGTGAGCACGGCCGAAGCGACGTCGGCCGACGTGGACCACCTTGGCGCCATGGCCCGCGAGATCCATTCCGTGACCCAGACCATCACCGCCATCTCTTCCCAGACCAACCTCCTGGCCCTGAACGCGACCATCGAGGCCGCCCGGGCCGGTGAAGCCGGCCGGGGCTTCGCCGTCGTGGCCAACGAGATCAAGGAACTGGCCAACCAGACCGCCGCGGCCACGGACGAGATCCGGGGCAAGATCAGCGGCATTCAGGGCGCCACCGACCAGACCGTGGCGCGCATCAACGAGATAACCAAGGTCATCACCGACATAGACTCCATCGTCACGACCATCGCCGCGGCCGTGGAGGAGCAGTCCGTCACGACCCGAGACATCGCCCAGAACATCGGCCAGGCCTCCCAGGGGCTCGACGAGGTCAACCACAACGTGAGCCAGACGTCGGGTGTGGCCGGCGAAATAACCAGCCAGATCGCCGAGGTGAGTTCGTCCGCCACCGACATGACCCGCAACGGCGTCACTGTGCGGGAGCATGCCGAGGAGTTGCGCGCGCTTTCCGAACAGCTTAAAGGGCTCGTGGACATGTTCCGCATTCGGTAGTCCCCACGAACCCAAAAGAGGTAGCAACATGAAGAAAGCCATCATCACGGCCCTGTGCATCCTGGCCTTTGCCTGCCAGGGCTATGCAGCCACGTACTCCATTTCCGTAAACCAGTTCGTCGAACACCCGTCCCTGGACGCCGTGCTCAAGGGCTTCAAGGACAGCCTGACGGCCCAGGGCGTCAACGCGACCTATTCGGTCCACAACGCCCAGGCCAACATGGCCACGGCCAACCAGATCGCCGCCCAGATAGCCGGGGAGAAGCCGGACCTGGTCCTGGCCATCGCCACCCCGTCGGCCCAGGCCTGCGCCGTGGCCACCAAGAAGTCGCCCGTCCTGTCAGCGGCGCCGCTGCTCTTCACGGCCATCACCGACCCCGTCGGCGCAGGCCTTGTGGACGACCTGCAGAAGCCCGGCAAAAACATCACCGGCGTTTCCGACATGCTGCCCGTGGACAAGCACGTGGAGATGATCCGCAGGTTCTATCCGGGCCTCAAGAAGCTCGGCATGATCTACAACGCCGGCGAGGCCAATTCCAAGACCACCGTGTCCATGGTCCAGGCCGAAGGGGCCAAGGCAGGCTTCGAGGTCGTGGCCGCCACCGTGGCCAAGACCAGCGACGTCAACCAGGCCGCCAAGTCCCTGGTCGGCAAGGTCGACGCCATCTACCTGCCCACGGACAACACGGTCATCTCGGCCCTCGAGTCCGTCATCAAGGTCTGCGAGCAGGAGAAGATGCCCCTGTTCTCGGCCGACGTCGATTCCGTGAAGCGCGGGACCGTCGCGGCCCTGGCCTTCGACTACTACCAGCACGGGTACCAGACGGGCCTCATGGCCAAGCGCCTGCTGGTGGACAAGGCCGACCCCGGCACCACCTGCGTCGAGACCCAGCAGGAACTCGTCCTGCACCTCAACCTGAAGGCCGCGTCCAGGATGGGCGTGAAGGTACCCGAGGACGTGCAGAAGGATGCCGACAAGGTTTACAAATAACCGCGGAACAACGTGTTCTGAAAAGAGGCGGCCTGGCCGCCTCTTTTGTTATGGTTTTCCGTGCGGGAAGGTGAACTGGACATGACGGAGGCGTACCGTGCGGCGCGAATCCTGACCATGAATCCCGGGTGCCCCGAGATCGTGGACGGCTGCATCCTGGTCGACGGCGGCCGCATCGTCGCTGTCGCCCCCTGGAAGGAGGCGTCGGGGCCGTGCCGTAATCTGGGCGACGTGACGCTGGTGCCCGGGCTGATCAACGCGCACGCCCACCTGGAGCTGTCCCATCTGGCGGGCAGGCTTTCAGCCGGCCAGGGGTTCGAGGCCTGGGCGGACGGGTTGTTCGCGGCCCTGCGCGCCCAGCGGGTGTGCCGGGCCGATGTGGA
>DPKT01000138.1 GCA_003542385.1 Desulfomicrobium sp. | reverse complement strand
CGTCCACGGCCGCGACGGCGGGCAGCGGCGTGGCCCTCCAGGGGGAATGCGGGGAATCCTGCGTCTCGACCGTCCGGATGTGGCCGCTTGCGGTCAGTTCCTCGCCGTTCTCCAGCAGCCACGAACCGAAGCGCTCGCGGGCGGCCGCGGCCTGAAAACGGTTCTTGTAGACAAAGGAGCAGTAGTTGACGGCCAGGGGGAGCTCTAGTGCTGCGGCGTGGGCCACTAGTTCCAGGGCGCACAGTTCCGACTCGAGCACCGTGACCTTGGGGCCATGCACGAAGGTGTAGTCGCGTTCCAGCAGATGGCGCGCGTTGTGCGGGGTGAGACGGAGCTGATGCAGGTTCAGGTGGGAGACCCCGGCCTCCCACATCTTTGGCAGCAGCGCCCGCAGGCGTTGCAATTCCTCGGGAACGGCCGGGATTTCCACGGTCACCGTGGGCACGATGCCCCTGGCCAGACGGGCCGCGTCGAGGGAGTAGTCCGTGGCCCCTATGTCGAAGCGGATTTCGTCCAGGCCCGCCAGGGCGAGCCGGCCGATCTTCTCCGCGGTGGCCAGGATGCCGTTGGTGTAGAGCCAGATGTGCAGGCCAGGTCCGCAGGTCGCGCGCAGGGCGCGGACGTATTCGAGACTGCGTTCGAAATCCAGGAACGGTTCGCCGCCGCTGACGCTCGCTCCGCCGAACCCGAACAGCCTGACGAAGGCCGCGAAATCCCCGGCGCGCCGGAAAGGCACGGTGCCGGACATGGGCGGGTCGTCGTTGTTCTGAGGCGTGGGGCAGTAGAAGCATCGGCCGTTGCAGCGGCCGCTGATGAACAGGCATGACCAGGCCTTGTCGGCACACTGCCTGCAACCGGGAGACAGGGGCCCGTGATGGATCTTGGTGCCCAGGCAGGACAGGCGCACGCCGGGCCGTGCGAGCAGATCTTCCCGCCGCTGTCGCGCCTCGGCGGCGCGGTCGGCATCGATCCAGTTCATGTAGTTGTAGAGGGCGCCGTACTCGCGTGCGTTGTCCTCGATGAGGCTTTCCCTTTGCCGTGTTGCATCCATGCCCGTCTCCTGTGGAGAGCAATGCGTTGTGGAAGGATCTAGTCGACGCGCAGGATGGTGGCGTACGCGCCGAACACGGCCCAGGCCGCGGCGCCTTCGCGCAGTCCGAGACGGTCGAGGCTCTCGTTGGTCCCGATGGCGCACAGCTCGGTCTCGGCGTCGATGCGCAGGACGCATTCGGTGTTGATCCGCCCGCGGGTCAGGCGGACGATGCGGCCGAGGAAGCGATTTTCGGCCGAGCAGAGGGGCTCCGCTTCGGATGGGTACAGATGCACCCAGGGCGCCTTGACCTCGATGGTCGCCAGACGGCCCGCCTTGAGGCCCATGCGGTTCAGGCTGTCCAGGGTGATGATGGACGAGATGGTTTGCCCGCCGGGAGTGACCAGCTCCACCACTGCCTGCAGGTCGGCCGGCAGGATGCGGCCGACGCGGCCGAAGAAGGCGTTGCGGGCACTGGTCTTGCGGGCGCTTTCGCGCTGCAGGAACGTGGACGTCACGGCCTGGATGTCGTCTTCGGAGAACGATACGTAGGACGACGTCAGGTTGGGGGTGGAGTGTCCCAGGTACTTCTGCACCGCCGGCAGAGGCATGTTGGACTGCATCAGCTCGACCCCGCGGGACTTGCGGATGGCCTCCGGGCTGCCCAGTTGCTTGGGGAAACCGCAGGCCTGGGCCCGTTCGTAGAACTTGCGGCGCACGAAGGCCGGGTCCACGCTGAGGGTCTGCCCTGCGCTGTGAAGGAAGGTCTCGTCGTCCAGCAGCGTCGTGATTTCCCGCGACAGGGTTTCGGATAGCGGCACCGTCCGCGTCTCGCCGCCCTGCGCGTCGCGGCCGAAGGCCACGGTCAGGGCGGCATGGTCTATGTCGCGGACGGGGTTCAGCGTCAGGACTTCGTGCAGTTTGGCCCCGGTATGGCGGATGAGCAGGAAGATGAGCAGGATGCGCCTGCGGGACAGGGCCACGTCTACGCGCGGCGTTCCGTCGGCCCAAGTCTTGAATTCCCGTTCCAGGCGTTCGAGCTGCAGCGTGTCCAGACAAGAGGACGGCTCGGCCACGATGCGGCCGTGGTCGGACGGGCGGGAGGCTGGTCGGGGCTTCTTGCTGGTGGGAGAATTCATGAGGATGTATTTTGGACCGGTTGGAGGGGAAAAGGCAAGAGGAGAATGCAGATTGGGGGGGAGGCGGCTCGGAGGGGTCTTCGGCCGGGTGCCGTCCGCGCGGCGTCGGAACTTCTTTGCCGGCCTCGTAGGGGATAACCGTTGCGTGCACGACCGGAAACCGCGCTTCGGGCGAGGGCAACGGTTCTCCCGACGATGCCTGGCGCAGTCGGACAGCCGACGCCGCACGGACGGCACCCGGCCGAAGACCTGCGCCTTGGAGTCAGGTTGTTTCGAAGATTGGGGAAAAAGAAGGGGGCGGAAAAAGAAAAGGCCCTTCGATGTGAAGGGCCTTGGAAATTCTGGCTCCCCGGGACAGATTTGAACTGCCGACAGGGTGGTTAACAGCCACCTGCTCTGCCAACTGAGCTACCGGGGATCGCTCGTGAGAAGCCCCTTTAGGGCAAAGAGGGACGCGATGTCAACCGGTTTGGGCCGCGGCGCGAATTTTTGTCTGTCCGGCCTCCTCGGCCTTGCCCTGCTGCTCCAGGGCCGAGATGAGGACTTCCCAGAAAGCCGGCGCGTCGGGTTTGAGGTGCACGCTTTGTCGGGCCAGGGATTCGGCGATCTCCGGGTCGTCCCCGCGCTCCAGGTAAATTTTCGCCAGCAGGTGGAAGGAGTGGGCGTCCTGGGGGTTGGCGGTGATGGCCTGGTGGAGCAGTTCGCGCGCCGTGTCGCGGTCGTCGCGGCGGAAGGCCAGACGCGCCAGGTAGCGGTGGGCCAGGCTGCTGGCCGGTGTCTGCCCTTCCCCTTCGGGTGCGGTGCCGACCTGCTCGTAGAGGGCCCAGGCCCGTTCGAAATCCCCTTCCTCCTCGGCCATGAGGCCCAGACGGATGAGGGCGTAGATGTGGTCGGGCTTGACGGCCAGGACCTGTTCGAAGGCCAGCCGGGCGGCTTCGGGGTCGCCGTCCTTGAGGCAGGCGCAGCCGAAATTGTAGAGGGGCATGATCTGGTCCGGGTGGCTCGCCGCGAGGTCCTGGAAGATGGCCCTGGCCGCGGTGTACTTGTTCAGGCGGGCGTAGCAGACGCCGAGGGAGTTGCGGGCCAGGAGGTTGCCTTCGTCGGCCGTGAGGGCCTTCTTGTACTCGGCGATGGCGTCGTAGACTTCGCCCTGGGCGAAGAGTCGGTCGGCGCTGATGTTCAGGGAGATGGAGTCGAAGCAGGCGATCTTCTCATCCTGCAGCAGGGCGGCGTGGTCCAGGGCCTTGCGGGCGTTGTCCAGGATGTCGGAGCGGGTGAAGTCCAGGAAGGGGTAGCCCGCGATGCCCACGGACTTGTCCAGTCCGGCGAAGCGTTCGTCCTCGAAGAGTTCGCGCACGGCCCGCGCGCATTCGGACTGCTCCATGTCCGGCACGTGGTAGACGACGCAGTTCATGCTGTAGCGGCCGCCCAGGGCCGACGGGCCGAAGAGGGCTTCGGCGCGGTTGGTCAGGGCCTGGAAGAACTGCTCCTCCTTCATCTGATCCATGGGCGTGCGTTCGGCGTGGGGCGATTCCAGACGCATGAGCAGCATGGAAAAGGTCTTGGACTGGCTGCGCACGGTCTGCCAGGTCTGCAGGAAATCGCGGTAGGGGTAGAGGCCGGTCAGCAGGTCCTTCTGCGGGGAGCGGGCGCCAGGTTGGGCTTCGCGCTGCTCCATCAGTCCCGAATGCTCGTCCAGGAGCGTCAGCTTGTCCCCTTTCTCCACCACCCAGTCCGGGTCGTTCTGGACCAGGATCTCGGCGATGGCCATCTCGTCCTGGACCTCCACCAGGGAGACCTCGGCCTTGTACATGGGCGGGTAGTGCCCGAAGACCACGTCCCCGCTGGCGCCGACGATGGTCTCGCGGCCGTTGAACTTGCGAGACCATACCAGGAAGCGCTGGCCCTCGTGGGCGTCCACGCTGCGGCCGAGGTTGATGATCAGCCTGTTCATGGGCATGACTTCGAGCACGACGCCGCCCTGGGCCAGAATCTGGTTGAAGGAATAGACCTGCCCGCGGCCGCAGGCCTTGGCCGTGTTCAGGGCCTTCTCGGCCTTCTCCAGCACCAGCCAGGCCTGTTCGGCCGGGGCCTTCTGGAACTGCGCGCCCTGGAGGTCCTGGGGATAGTTGACGAAGCCGATGCTGGCCGACACGGACACGTCCTCGCGCAGGGGGGCGAACCTGGCCGTGACCTTCGACATCTCGATGCCGAGGTTCGACGCCAAGTCGCGTAGCTTGGACCTGGAAGCTTGGGGCCAGAGCACGCCGAAGGAGTCGCCGTCCAGCCGGCAGACCAGGGCCTGTTTGGGGCATGCGTCGCGCAGCACCTCGGCCGCGAGGTTCAGGATGCGGTCGCCGAAGAGGTGCCCGTAGCTCTCGTTGACCTGGCGGAAGCGGTCCAGGTCGATCATGATCAGCCCGAAGCAGGCGCTGTGCCCCTGCAGGGAATCGTCGGCCACGGCCTCGGGGCCGGGCATGATGGAGCCGAGGATGCCCGAGATCTCCCGCATCAGCGCCCCGTGCAGGCAGTGGCGGTTGGCCAGGCCCGTCAGGGGGTCGGTGATGGCGAGTTTTCTGAGCCCGATCTGCTCCAGGCACAGGGACGCCATGACCGGCAGGTAGGGCAGGGCCAGGGCCGTCTTGCCGGCGTCCACGCCGCGGGCCTCGAAGACCGCCAGCAGCCTGTCGCCGCGGATGAGGGGCAGTTGGAGTCGGTCGTCCTCCAGCACTGCCCTGCCGTAGGGGTGCTCGGGGTCCGGTTCCAGTTCCTCGGGGCTTACTGCCGGGAACATGAGGCTGTAGGAGGAAAAGGACAGGAGCTCCTTGAAGGAGCTTTTGAGCAGAGGCTCGTATTCGACGATGTCCTGCCGGCGCAGGGGAGAGGCGGTACTGGCCGTGTTCATGATTGACCCCGGGTGTTTCCGAAGCCTTTGCCTCATGCCGCACCCCTTGTCCAGAAAGGAGAATTGTGTTTTGGGTCGAAGGTGGCTACAGCCCGGGAAGACACCACTTCCGACGGAGGAATCGATGCTTCACGTGACCGCCATGCCCCTGGGGCCCCTGGATACCAACTGCTATGTCCTGCACTCCGACCGCGAAGCCGTGGTCATAGACCCGGGCGGGGACGCCGACGAGATCCTGTCCTTTCTCTCCTCCAGAAAGCTCGCCCTGCACAGCGTCCTCAACACGCACCTGCACTTCGATCACATCCAGGGCAACGCCGACCTGGTGGCGGCCGCGGGCGTGACGGTCATGGCCAATCCAAAGGACGCCTATCTCATGCAGACGGAGCTTGGCGGGGGCGGCATGATGGGCTTTCCCCGCACGCCTGCCTTCGAGATCACCCCCCTGGAGGAGGGCGAGCTGCCCCTCTTGGGCACCACATGCCGCGTTCTGGCCACCCCCGGCCACAGCCCCGGCAGCCTGTCCTTCTATTTCGAGACGATCGGGGCCGTGTTCGTCGGCGACCTGATCTTCTACCGTTCCGTGGGGCGCACCGATTTTCCCGGCAGCTCCGAGCGGGAGCTCATGCGTTCCGTGCGCACCAAGATATTCACCCTGCCCGAGGACACCGTCATCTATCCCGGCCACGGTCCCGAAACCACGGTGCGGCAGGAACGGCTCAACAACCCCTTTTTCACCGAGTTCATCCGTTAGGGAGGCCTGCATGATCCCCGAAGGCGAACACGATTTCCGGGGCAGGTGCTGACACGTGGGTTCCGATGCCAGTTGGTATCTGCGTTTCAGCCGCACGGACCGGCAGGTGTTCTGGGTCAGTCCGGGCGTCGTTCCCCAGCTCGAGAATGCGCTCTATGTCGAAACCGACTGGACCCTGACCACGCAGGACGTCGGGGAATACGTGCGGGCGGAATTCGTCCGCAAGCGCCGCTCATGAGCCTGCCCGTCATCATGTCCCTGAGCCCCCGCGGGGGCGGAAACAGCGATCAGGCCGCTGACTTCTTCGCGCGCTGCCTGCGCGGCGAAAGCCATGTCCTGCGTCTGCGGGACCACCATGTCGAGCCCTGTACGGGCTGCGGCGCCTGCGCCGCCGACGGCGTCTGCCGCATGAACGGCGAGGATGAGGCGGAGGAGCTCTTCGCGCGGCTCGATCAGGCCTCGGGGCTCGTCCTGACCGCGCCAGTCTATTTCTATCATCTCCCCAGCCAGGCCAAGGCCTGGATCGACCGCGCTCAGAGCAGGTACATGGCCAGGCAGGGCGGTCGGGCCGCGGGTTCCGTACGCCCGGCCTATGTCGTGCTTCTCGCCGGGCGCCCGCGCGGCGAGAAGCTTTTCGACGGGATTCTGCCGACTCTGCGCTATTTTCTGGATGCCCTGGACTTCCGCCTGGAAGGAACAGCCCAGCTGCGTGGCATCGACGAGGCCGGGGATTTTTCGGCAAGCCGCGAAGCCTTGCGGGCCGTGCGCGAACTGGCCGGGAGGAGCGGGTGGTAGGCGGCCTTGCGGTCTCGGCCGGGCGCTTCCTGGACGCCCGGGCC
>DPKT01000286.1 GCA_003542385.1 Desulfomicrobium sp. | reverse complement strand
GTCGCGGCAGCCGCAGACGAAGGGCGTCCTGAAATCCTTCTTGTCTATGTGGAAGGCCTCGTCGGCCGGGGTCAGGACTTCGCTCTCGTCGATGAAGTCCACGCCCACGGCCTCGAGGATGCGGGCCTCCATGAAGTGGCCGATGCGGCACTTGGCCATGACCGGTATGGACACGGCCTCCATGATGCCGCGGATCATGCCCGGATCCGACATGCGGGCCACTCCGCCGTCGGCGCGGATGTCAGCCGGCACCCGCTCCAGGGCCATGACCGCGCAGGCCCCGGCCTCCTCGGCGATGCGCGCCTGCTGCGGGTCGACCACGTCCATGATGACCCCGCCCTTGAACATGCGGGCCAGACCGGTGTTGAGCAATTCCTGTGTTTCCTGGTTCATGTCGTCCTCCCTGTGGATTGGACCGTCCTTGAACCAGCGGGGGCGGAAAAAGACAATAGCGGATTAATGCGGACGGAACATGGAAAAAAAATCCATATTCAGGATGCGCCCAGGGACAGCAGGTAGGCGCGCAGGTTCGCCCGGCGCGTGTCCAGGCCGAGCTTGCGGCGGATGCCGTGACGGTGGGTGTCGACGGTGGAGGTGCCGACCCCCAGGCGGGCGGCGATCTCCTTGGTGGACAGGCCTTCACGGATGAGGTCGGCCACGCGCAGCTCGGCCGGGGTCAGGTCCTGACAGGCCGTGGACAGGCGATGCCGGAAGGGGTCCGTCAGTTCCTGCAGACCGTGCCTGATCTCGGCCGCCAGAGGCTCGGCCTCCCCGCGGCAGGCCCCCTCCAGCCGCTCCAGGGCGGGCAGGATGCGGCGGCGGACATTGGCCAGCACGGCCCGCTCCAGCTCCTCGCGGTCCTCCTCGCGCTTGCGAAGCAGGACTTCGAGTGCGACGTTCATGCCGCTCAGCTCGGCCGTGCGCTCGCGCACCCGCTCCTCCAGCTCCTCGCTGTGGCGGGCCAGAAGCGCCTCCTCGTTCTTGCGCGCGGTGATCTCGGCCAGGGTGCCGACGTATCCGAGCAATTCCCCGTCCGGTCCGTGGACGGGCCGGGTCTGCTCCTCCACCCAGCCCATGCGCCCGCTGGGGCAGGCGTAGCGGTACTCGGCCCGAAAAAGCGCGGTGCCCTCGGACACGGCCCGCGCACGCTCCCGCAGCAGCCCCGGCAGGTCTTCGGCGTGAACGGTCCTGGCCCAGCCGTCGCCCAGGGCTTCGGCCTCGGAGAGCTCCATCATTTCGCAGAAGGTCGTGTTGACGAACACGCACTTGTCCTGCGCGTCGTCGAAAAAGATGCCCAGCGGCGACCCGTCCACCAGGACGCGCATCCTCGCGCGCAGGCTGGCCAGCTCTGATTCGAGTTCCTGCAGGCGGGCGTCAGGAGTCGGCATCGCCGCCCCCTTGTCCCCCGCACAGGCCGACTCGGCACAGAACCGCCAGCAGTTCGGACAGACTGACGGGTTTGGCGATGTAGTCGTCCATGCCCGCAGCCAGAAACTTCTCCCGGTCGCCGCCCATGGCGTAGGCCGTCATGGCCACGATGGGGATGCGGGACTTCGCCCCCAGGGAAGGGTCGCTCCTGATGACGGCCGTGGCCTTCACGCCATCCATGACGGGAAGCTGCACGTCCATGAGGATGAGGTCGAAGTCCCCCCGGCGCAGCGCTTCCACGGCCGCGGCCCCGTCCCCGGTCCGCGTGACCAGGTGCCCAGCCTTTTCGAGCACCCGGCTGGCCGCGAACATGCTCACGGGGTCGTCCTCCACCAGCAGGATCCGCACGCCCTTGGGCGGCTGCGCGCAGATCTGGACCGCCTTGCGGTGCCCCCGGCTGCCCTCGTCCCGGCCAAGGGGCAGGGAAAAGCAGATGGTCGTGCCCATGGGCGAACTGTCCACGCACAGGCAGCCGCCCATGAGCTCCATCAGGCGCCGGACGATGGCCAGGCCGAGGCCCGCGCCCTGGTGGTGGCGGACAAAAGTTTCCTCGCCCTGCACGAAGGGCTTGAAGATGTCGTCCACGCGGTCCTCGGGAATACCGGACCCCGAATCGGCGACGCAGAAGAGCACCCTGTGCCCGTCGCCTCCCCCGTAGGGCAGGAGCCCCGCTTCGACCCGCACGTAACCGCCGGACGTGAATTTGAGGGCATTGCCGACCAGGTTGAACAGGACCTGGCGCAGCCGCGATTCGTCGCCCAACAGCCTGGGAGGTACGTCGGCCGCCACGCTGAAACCCAGCTCGATACCCTTTTCCCGTGCGGAAAGGGCGAAAAGGCCCATGACGGCGTCCTTCAGCTCGGTCAGCTCGAAAGGCCTGCTGGCCAGCGTGAGCTTGCCGGACTCGATCCTGGAAAGGTCCAGCAGGTCCGTCAGGAGCCCCGTGAGACGGCCGGCCGCGGCGGACGCCATGCGCACGAGGCGGACGTGCTCGTCCGAGAGGCTCATGGATTCGAGCAGTTGCAGGATGCCGAGGATGCCGTTCAGCGGGGTGCGGATCTCATGGCTCATGTTGGCCAGGAAGGCGGACTTGGCCACGTTGGCCGCTTCGGCGGCCTCCTTGGCCTTGCGCAGTTCGGACTCGTGGCGCTTGCGGACGGTGATGTCCGAGAAGATGCAGGCAAACTGCATGGGCGCCGGCCGGAAGGCCGAAACGTCGAAATACTTCTCCATGGCCTGGGAATATTCCTCGAAGAAGACCGGCTCGCCGGTCAGGGCCACGCGTCCGTAGACCTCGATCCAGGCCGGCTCGGTCGTCGGCAGGACCTCGCGCACGGTCCTGCCGACGACCTCCGAAGCCGCAAATCCGGTGATGCGCTCAAAGGCGGGGTTGACGTCCAGGAAGCGGTAGTCCGCCGGCCTGCCGCCCTCGTCGACAAGGATCTCGTGCAGTGCGAAGCCCTCGGTCATGTTCTGAAATAGGACCGTGTATCTCAGCTCCAGATTCCGCAGGGCGGTGACATCCATGACGGTGCCCAGCACCCTGACCACGCGTCCGCCTTCACGAACGGACACGGCCCGGACGTGCACCAGCATCTTCCGCCCGTCGGCGGACGTGAACGGCAGTTCGAGGTCGAAAGGCTGTCCACCGAACCGGCAGGCATCCAAGGAGCGCTGGAAGAGCTCCCGCCCTCCGGGGTCGAAACAGGCCAGGCTGCGCCGCAGGTGCTCCTGCGAACCGGCGGGGAACTCGTCGGGCGGCATGCCGTGGAGCCGGTACATCTCCCTGGTCCAGGTCATGGCCTGGGTGTCCGCGTCCCAGGCCCAGCCGCCGATCCTGCTCAGGCTCTGCGTCAGGTTGAGGAGATCCTCGCTCTTCTGCAGATCCTCCTGGGCCCGCTTGTACTCCAGGATGTCCCAGAGCAGGTTGCCCAGCTCGTCCAGGGTTTGCACGTCGCCGTCGTGGTAGTCCTCGGGCTTGTTGGCCACGGCCAGGATGGCCACGATCCTCTCGCCCCGCAGGACCGGCAGCAGGAGCTGGCGCACCAGCTCGGGATGCCCTGCGGGAACGCCCTTGCGGTGCGCCAGGGATGCGTAGTCGTTGTGGATGACGGGCCTGCGCTCCCGCACGCAGTCGGCCCAGACTCCGGCGAGGTCCATATCGTAGTGCAGGTCCCTGGAATCGGTCCGGAAACCTGTGGCCGTGGTCCGCGAGGACCAGGCGTACATGGAGAGGGTCCGCTGGTCCTCGTTCAGGAAATGCAGGAAGCCCAGCGTGCTCCCGGTCACGTCCTCGGCCTCGTCCAGGGCCCTGCGCAGCAGTTCCTTGAGAGGGTGGTTGATGGCGAACTCGCTCAGCCGCTGCCTCGCCACCAGCAGGCGTTCCCGCCGCACGCGCTCGGTCAGGTCCGTGGCGAAGGTCGACACGGCCGCGACGGACCCGTCGGGGCCAAGGACCGGGCTCAGGCTGTGCCGCATCCAGCGTCCACGGCGCTCGTCCTCGAAGGTCAGGGGCTCCGCCGTGC
>DPKT01000235.1:7637-7763 GCA_003542385.1 Desulfomicrobium sp. | reverse complement strand
GCGGATTTCCGCCCTTTAATCAACGCCCAACAGACCATCCGAGGAAAAAGGCTCTTGCAGACATGAAGAACTCAAGTGAACCGAAACACCATAAGATTCTCATCGCCAACCGCGGTGAGATCGCCA
>DPKT01000235.1:0-7460 GCA_003542385.1 Desulfomicrobium sp. | reverse complement strand
TCGCCGAGGACTACCGCTTCGCCCGCCGCGTGGTGCAGCGCGAGCGCAAGCTCATCTTCATCGGACCCTCCTGGCAGGTCATCCGCGAGCTCGGCGACAAGATCAACACCAAACGCCTGGCCCGCAAGCTCGGCGTCCCGACGGTGCCCGGCTCCGACAAGCCCGTGACCGACGACCTCGAAGCCGAACACATCGCCAAGTCCCTCTTCGATTTCCAGAAGGAGCAGGGGATCAACAACCCCGTCATCCTGGTCAAGGCCTCGGCCGGCGGCGGCGGCATGGGCATCGAGGAAGTGGCCGACCTCGACAAGTTCCGCAGCACCCTGCGGCGCATCAAGAACTACGCCAAGCGCCAGTTCCGCGACGAGGGCGTGCTCATCGAGCAGCGCATCTTCGACTTCAACCACCTGGAAGTGCAGGTCGTGTCCGACCGCACCGGCCAGAACCCGGTCCACTTCGGCACCCGCAACTGCTCGGTCCAGTCCCTGGGCCACCAGAAACGCATCGAGGTCGCGCCCGGATTCGACCCGTCCTCCCTGCGCTACGCCTTCGACGCCCGCAAGGTGCTCGAAGACATCACCGAATACTCCCTGCGCATGGCTCGCGAGGCCGGGTACGACAACGTCGGCACCTGGGAATGGATCGTCAGCCCCACGGGCCAGCCGTTCCTGATGGAGGTCAACACGCGCATCCAGGTCGAGAACGGCGTTTCAGCCCGCATCGCGACCATCAAGGGCAAGGGCGACGTGGACCTCATCGCCGAGCAGATCCGGGTGGGCCTGGGCGCGCCCCTGGGCTACTCCCAGAAGGACATCGCCCTGGACGGCGTGGGCATCGAATACCGCATCATCGCCGAGGATCCGGACAACAAGTTCGCCCCGTGGGTGGGCCGCATCACCTCCTTCGGCTGGCCCGAGCAGGAGTGGCTCAAGCTGCACAGCCAGGTGCCCACGGACCGCGAGTACGAGATCCCCACGGACTTCGACCCCAACCTGGCCCTGGCCATCATCTGGGGCAAGGACCTGGCCGAGGCCAAGGCCAGGGGCGTCGAGTTCCTGAACGCCCTGAAGCTCGAAGGCGTCAACGCCTCGGGCGAGGCCCTGAAGTCCAACATCGACTTCCTGAGGCGCAAGACCGAGACCATCCTGGCGTTCTAGGGCCCGTCATCGCGCCCCGATTTCGACCGCGCCGGAAACTGATTAAGCGCTCAAGCGACGCCGGAGATTCCGGCATAACCCAAGCCTGCGAGGCATTCGCGCACTCATTATGGATATAGAAAAACGCATACAGGAGCTTCGGGACCGCCTGAAGTACATTCTGGACATATTCGGACCCGACGAGAACGCCAACGTGGCCATGCTGGAGGCCAAGCTCGGCGAGTACGTGGCCCGCGAGCCCGGCCTTCCCAAACAGGAGGCCATTCGCCAGCTGGAGACCCTGGAGGAGCTGTTCAGGTTCCTGGAGAAGAAGCTCGAAAGGGAGCTGACGCCCATGAACAAGGTGCGCATCGTGCGCCACCCCCAGCGCATCTGCCTCAAGGACATCCTCGAGAACGTCTACGACAACTACACCGAGATCGGCGGCCAGGACGACTACAGCATCGACCCGAGCATGCTCATCGCCCGGGCCTACATCACCCGCCGCCGCGGGAAGAAGGTCCACAACCAGGCCGTCATGGTCATCGGCCAGGAGAAGGGTCACGGCCAGGAGTTCCGCAACGGAGGCTCCGTAAAGCCCTGGGGCAACGCCAAGGCCCTGCACTACATGAAGGTCGCCGAGACCGAGAACATCCCGATCCATACCTATATCTTCACGCCGGGTTCCTACCCCATCGAGGACTACCCCGGGGCGGCCCAGCAGATCGCCAAGAACCTCTACGAGATGGCCGGACTCAAGGTGCCCATCGTGGCCGTCATCTCCGAGGGCGGATCCGGCGGCGCCGAGGCCATCGGCCTGGCCGACACGCGCATCATGATGTCCCACGGCTACTACTCGGTCATCTCGCCCGAGGGCGCCGCGGCCATCGAGGGGCGACTGCGCGGCGGGCAGCGCGCGGATACGAAGCTCATCGAGCACTGCGCCAAGCAGCTCAAGATCACGGCCGACGACAACCGCGCCAACGGCTACATCGACTGGAAGATCAACGAGCCCGAACTCGGCGCCCGGCCCGAGCACTACGACTTCTTCCGCAAGCTGCGCAAATCCGTCATCTCCTCCACGGACGAGATCGTGCTGAACGTCAGCGGTCTGCGCCTGTTCCGCTCCATCGCCCTGAAGCGGCACAAGGGCGCCGACGTGTACGTGCGCTGGAGCCTCAATACCCGGGCCAAGGAGCGCCTGCTCTGGACGCGCTACATGAAGTTCCGCCGCATGGCCCAGCACGCCTACCTCGATAAGCGCCACTGGTTCAACCGCGGCAGCGAGTGGACCAGCGAACTCTTCTCCTCCCTCTACTCCTACTTCCGCTACGACCTCTTCGGGAAGCAGCACAAGAAGGTCACGGAGCTGGCCGAGGATGTGCACGCCGAGATGCAGGTCGTGGTCGGGCGCTCCACGAAGCTGTGGAACGCCATCACCTCCCGGCTGTCCTTCGGCAAGGACAAGAAGGACGTGGACAAGGCCGGCCTGACCTCCCTGTCGGTTTGGGATGACGGCGCCCAGAACAGCGGCAAGTGGCAGTACGTCAGCCCCCAGGCCAAGCTGGACCGCGCCATTCCCTGCCCCAACACGGCAGTGCACGGCTGCCTCGACCAGTGGGCCCCGGACCTCTTCGGCGAGTGGGCTGGCGTGTGCAGCTTCTGCGGCCACCACTTCCCCATGGAATACCAGTGGTACCTGCACAACATCTTCGACCCGGGCTCCATTTACGAGCTCTTCACGGAGATCGAGTCCACCAACCCCCTCAAGTTCGAGGGCTTCGACCTCAAGCTCGACGAGGCCAAGCGCAAGACCGGCCACAAGTGCGGCTGCATGACCTTCGAGGCCCGCATCGAGGGCACCACGGTCATGGTCGCCATGTTCATGGGCGCCTTCCGCGGCGGCAGCGTCGGCGCGGCCGAGGGCGAGAAGTTCATCCGGGCCATGGAGCGGGCGCGCAAGAAGCAGCTGCCCTTCCTGTCCTACGTGCACGGCACGGCCGGAATCCGTATCCAGGAGGGCGTCAACGGCGTCATCCAGATGCCGCGCTGCACCCTGGCCGTGCGCCGCTACACCGAGGCCGGCGGCCTGTACCTGGTTCTCTACGACACCAACTCCTACGCCGGACCCGTGGCCAGCTTCCTGGGCTGCTCGCCGTACCAGTTCGCCGTGCGTTCGGCCAACATCGGCTTCGCCGGCCCCGGCGTCATCAAGGAGACCACGGGCCTGGACATCCCGCCCAACTACCACAACGCCTACCAGGCGCTGTCGCGCGGGCATATCCAGGGCATCTGGGACCGCCGCGAAATCCGCGGGAACCTCGTGCAGTCCCTGCAGACCATGGGCGGCCGCAACCTTTACTACCGATAGGAGTCGTACGTGATAGACGTCAAAGAATTGCTTCGTGAGCTGCGCGAGGAGCCCTACGAGAAGATCGTCATCCGGGCGCCCCACAGCGGCAAGGTGGAGTTCGTGGCCAGCGAGCCCGGGGTGCGCGTGGTCGGCCCCGGCGGCACCTGGAAGGAAGTGCCGGGCACGCTTCTGGCCAGGCTCGAACGCGAGCAGGTCAAGCGCCCCATCCACGCTCCGCAGAAGGGTGAGGTCATGTCCCTGGGCGACGTGCGGAACGGCCAGTTCGTGCAGGCCGGCCAGGAGCTCATGACCATCCGCCACTTCCTGACCAAGGAGGAGGTCATCGCCCGCATCCTGCGCCGCTCCCTGTCCCTCTTCCTGGCGCCGGAGAAGGGCAAGTACTACTTCTTCCCGGAAGTGGACATCAAGATCAAGACCAAGGGCAGCCAGACCGTGCACGTCGAGGACGGCATGGAACTGTTCATCCTCTCGCGCATGAAGCGCGAGACCTCGGTGCGCTACACGGGTCCCGGCGGCATCATCTACGCGGTCTACTTCGAGACCAATGACTCGGTGGACCGCGACGCCCCCCTCATCGGCGTCTGCCCCGAGAGCCAGTTGGGCCAGATCCAGGAGGTCGTCAGCCGCATCCAGAGCGAGTGGGAGGAGAGGGACTGATGGGCCGGGTGCTGCAGGTCCGCGTTCTGGCTTACACGTATGCCGAGGACGATGTCCGTAAGGCCTGGCCCTTACTGTGGAAGCTGGCCTTCGAGGACAACACGCCCGGGTTCCCGCACGAGATGAAGGGTGTCCTCGAACTTGTCAGGGCTCTCGATGACCTGTATCAGTTCGGGGACGTTCCCGACGAGGTCCGCAGGCTCCTGGAAGATGGGCTGCCCAGGGTCGTGAAGGACGTCAAGGACATGCAGGCCCGACTGGCCGACTGGGATCCGCAGGCCGCCAACCAGGCCACGGACCGGATCGAGGAAGGTCTCGGCGAACTGGAAAAGCGGGTCGCCAAACCGTAGGCGGCCGACAACATACGAGGAGACGACATGGCAGGGAGTCTGAACAAGGTGATATTGATCGGCCGTCTGGGCCGCGACCCGGAAATGCGCTACACCCCCTCGGGGCAGCCGGTGGCCAACTTCTCCGTCGCCACCGACGAGTCCTACACGAGCAAGGACGGCCAGAAGGTCGAGAAGACCGAGTGGCACCGCATCGTGGTCTGGGGCAAGCAGGCCGAGTTCTGCGGCAACTACCTGTCCAAGGGCCGCCTCGTGTACATCGAGGGCAAGCTCGAGACCCGCAAGTGGACCGACAAGGATGGCGCCGAGAAATACACGACCGAGATCAAGGCCGACCGCGTGCTCGGCCTCGACTCCCGCCAGTCCGAAGGCGGCTACGCCCCGGCTCCGCAATACCAGCGGAACCAGGCCCCGGCCCAGTCCCAGCCCCAGTCCGGCGGTGGGGGCTACGAGGACGACCTCGGCCCGGCCTTCCCCTCCGAGGCCAGCGGGATGGATGACGCGCCGTTCTGAGAGAGAACAGTTTAGGATTTGTTAATAAGAAGGGCGAAGTCATTGATATGACTTCGCTTTTTTGTTATTAAAGCAGCATGTTTCGTATAGTATGGCCCAAACACCTGAAGTGCGAATTTGTCTGCATCGAGGGCTTGGTTCCCAAGGATCATCACTTCCGCAAGCTTGCCAAGTTCATCGATTTTTCGTTTCTTCCACGACAAGAATGACAAGGGTTTGTCATTGGTAACCGTCAGTGATGACGGCTTTTTTGTTCCACCGGAACCCCGGCTCTTCGGGCTAGCGGTGTCGATGGTCATGGAGCGGCATCCTCCGAGGACAATGAGCAAGAGAGCGAGCCACCGCCCGGTTTTCTGCCAATGACCCGTACTGTGCTCTCGGCCGTTCACAACCGCCGCCCGTAGTATTCTCGCACCGTGGTGAAGTTGGTCATGACCGCGTCCCATATTCGCAGGGCGTCTTCCTCGGCGCTTGCCGGGCAGGTCAGTTTGATCTCCATCAGCGGTTTTTCCGGGTCGTTTCCGGTTCCCTGGAAATTCCAGGAAGCGGTCAATTGGGGTTCCTCATTGTAATTATCGGCTCCGAGAAATACCTCCTCCAAACCCTCCATGCCCGCCAGAACTCGTTTTTGCGAGCGCAGAATGCTCAGGTAAAAGCCGTTGATCTTGGCCCACGGCACGAGGGTCTTGATGCTTTTCGGAGGTTCGTCGGGGGCGCTGAGGGAAGCGCTGTCAAGAGCCAGGTAGATTTTTGGTTTGGAACCATCGGCGGGTCGCCTCACTCCTACGCCCACCTGTTCCTGCCAGGATTTGACTCCCTCGAATCTTCCCGCGGCGGAGAAGAAGCTGTCCGGGCTGACGTTCTGACGTCCGAAACGGTAGTGCTTGAAAAGGTCCAGGATGGGGCCTTCCATGTCGCGGCATTCCTCGCCGAGATCGTAGGGCCGGCTCTCGGTCAGTCGCAGGAGCACCTCGGGCAGGCCGATGTGGACGTCGATGTTGTGGTCGGCCATTCTTCCTCGGTAGCAGAGGAGCATGGCCGGGTGCCCGCACAGATTGCTGACATCCTGTTCCGCCCATCCTCCTTGAGTGGATGGGCCTACCGACGCGGCTTCCTCGTAATTTTCCCGTTCTACAGAGCGAACAGACAACCACGTTTCGCGCAGGTATTCTTCGTGGGAAACACCGTTTTTCCAAGGAATTTCCTTGATGGTGATCTTATTGAACTCAAAGTCGGATCCGGCCATCTTGAAGCCCATCCCCTTGGGTATCGGGAACATGAAGCGGCCTACCGGGTAGAGGTCCACGGCCAGAGGGGGCAGTTTCGGGTCGGGTTTGGCTGAGTCGATGATCATGGGGACAAACGCTCCGATGAAATAGGTGATGAAAGCGATGAGGACTCCGAGCAGCAGATGGCGGCCTGAAATCCTCATGTGAATTCTCCTTTCAACCAGCCGAGGCAGAGATTGTGGACGATTCGTTTGACGGCCTTGACGGCGTTGTCGTCGTAGAACGCGCTGTGCTCCTTCTGGTTGACCCGGCCGGTTGCCTCCCGTCGTTCACCGTCAGGGCCTTCCCAGTAGGGCAGAAGGTGCACGTTAGGCCCCCAGCCTGACGGGTCGGGCTGCATGCCCGTCGCCGACCCGAGGGGGACGGTGCCGTCGCCCAGGTGGTCGGTGCTGTCGTCGGGCCGGTTGAAGACATCCTCGCCGGCCTCGGAGATGCGAAGCTGGTACAGGCGCAAGTCCTCTGCGGTGATCCGTTGACGGATGTCGGCCAAGCGCGAATCCAAGGGCACGATTTCACCCAGCGTCCCGTCCTGATGGCGCCAGCGGATTTCGCAGTACCTTCCGAATCCTTGCGGTTTGGCTTCCTTGATCTCCCCCAGGAACGTCGCATTCTGGGCCGAGGCGCGGGACGTGTTGAAGGCAAGGTGTGTGTTCGCGAGCCGTTGAAACGGGGCAGTCTCCAGGACGGTCATGGTGATATCCTTCGCCAGCCAGCAGACCTCGCTGATGGTCTGGTTTCCGTCGCTGCTGAAGAGCTGGACCGTTCTTGGGTGGCAGTACGATCCGATGATTTTGTGAAATTCTTTAGCGTCTGATAAATATATTCGTAACTGCGAAACGATGTCCTTGTTATTATCTTGTTTTATTTCAGAAACGGGTTCTGCTAGTGCCATTTCGATGATCTCCGGCCCCTCTGCCTTGGGTTGGAACCATTCCCCATGAATCATGCCCCAGAAGTCCTGATGGGCGCTCTTGAGATAGATTTCATGATACGGGTCTCCGCTTTGGGGATAGGATTCGAACCGATCGGGGTCATCGAGGTCTTGGATGTGCAGCCAGGCGGGGGATCCGTGGTTGGTGCGGTAGAACTGGTTGGGCAGAAGCTGCAGCGCGGCGGGCGAGTGCGGGAAGATGGCGGTAAT
>DPKT01000034.1 GCA_003542385.1 Desulfomicrobium sp. | reverse complement strand
CAAGAAAACCCTATCCCAGAGCACTTGATCAAGACCGTCTGCAAGCGGTCATAAAAAACGTGTCCAGGCGAGCGCGGTAAATCCGCACACATGACAAACACCTGACTCTGATCATCACCCTGGTTGCCAAGTCCCATAACAACTCCTTGTTCATGGCAACCTTCTATATTTCTGAGAATTTTTCAACAGTCAGCTAGGCATGTGCATGAACCCGAACCCCGGGGCATTCGACGGCGAATAGCCGCACATGCGCAACTCTTCCGCAATCTGATTCGTTGCCGCAATCAGTTCCTGCTGCATGAGTGTGGTTTCCTCCTGTTGCATGGCCAAGCGGAGGTGGGTCTGGAAGAGCATGGCGGTGGCGGCGGTGATCACCGCCGCCACCGTCATCGCCACGAGGAGTTCTACAAGGGTCATGCCGGATTGGGCTTGCGCTGGTCGGTTCACAGTGTATTCCGCGAGATGGAGGGAAGAAGTATATCCGGCGGATGATAAGGAACCGGGAGGAAGAGGTGAATGCGTGTGAAGGCGCGTTTTTGTTAGTCTTGCTGGAGGGTGTCTAATTAGCGCCCTTCTCTGGATCTTGGGGGGAAGGATTAGTGGTTGTAGCTGGTTAAGGGATGAGGTGCGTATGTGATGACTGCCGAAAAGCTTCTTCCAGATACAGCGTCCCGAGACGATGCCGGAAGCAGAATGGATTGCCGCGTTGCGCTCGCTGTGGAGAAATCAGTGTTCCGGTGAGGTATCGCGAGGAGTCTTCGACGTGATGTGGTTCGCTTCTATGGCCATCATGGTTGCCCGAGCGAGATGAGGGCATTTTTTCGGGAAAGGGGCCGGTGCGGAGCGGGAAGACTATGCCCGAGCGGAAGGCGCACAAGGAACCGGGGTCGTCGCATGGCGGCGACACGAGCATCCCTCGCAACAAGAGGCCGGGGATGTACCCCGGCCAGAGCGAAAATGAGGGGGTAGGTGTCCGCCTACTTATCGACAATTGCGCAGTCGGGGTTGGGGCACCACCATTCGTCCTTGTCGCCGGTGATGGCCTTGACCTCGCCCTCTTCGAGCATCGCGGCCGTCTGGCCGTTGAGTTCCTTGCACTTGCGGCCGGAAAGTTTCTTCTTCGTGTCGCCTGATATGGACAGTGGCTTTTCCTGTTCGTTCGTCATGGTAGACCTCCTTGGTTTCTTCTGTGCGGATTATAGCTGCGGGGACGTACGCTGACAACATGGTCAGGTTGTGCCCATCTGGCGCTTGCTCCGTATGGATGCGGATTAAGTGTTGAGTGCCTTGGGTATGAGACCTTGTTTGAGTCTTCATGGATTTTCATATATCCCCACTTCATGAGCGGAAAGCGACTACATATTTTTATGCCCTGCAACCCCTGCGCACGGATTCCCCACGCGCTGAACCGTCCAGTTTTGGGGGGCGTGTGAATCGGGAGCGGACCATCCTGGTCGTCGATGACGACGAGGGCGTTCGTCAGATCCTGCAGGATCTGCTGGCTTCGGCCGGGTACAGGACGGTCATTGCGGCCGACGGCGAGGAGGCCCTGCTCAGGCTGGGAAATGGGGACGTGGACCTTGTCGTCTCCGACGCCAGGATGCCCGGCATGAGCGGTCGCGAGCTGCTCTGGGAGTGCGTGCGGCGCTGGCCCGGCCTGCCGGTCGTGCTGCTGACAGGGTACGGCACCGTGCCCGACGCAGTGGAGGCCATCAAGGCCGGGGCCGTGGATTACCTGCTCAAGCCCTTTGACGGCCGGGAGCTGCTCGGCAGGATCGCGTCCATCCTGGCGGCCAGGGACACCCGCGTCTGGACCGGGGGGCGGGGGCTGCTGGCGGAGGAATTGTGGGGCGGGAAGAGCCCGGCCATGCAGCGCCTGTACAAGCTCATCGAGCGCGTCGCGCCGACGGAGGCCACGATCCTCCTGCTTGGCGAATCCGGTACGGGCAAGGAGAAGATCGCCGGGCTCCTGCACCGTCTGAGCCAGCGCGCATACGGGCCGTTCGTCGTGGTGGACTGCGGTTCCACGCCGTCAACCCTGCTCGAAAGCGAGCTCTTCGGGCACGCCAAGGGCGCCTTCACCAACGCCTTCAAGGACAAGAAGGGACTTGTGGCCGAGGCCCACGGCGGAACCCTCTTCCTGGACGAGATCGGCAACATTTCTTCGGAGATGCAGCTGCGGCTCCTGCGCTTCCTGCAGGAGCGCCGCATCCGCCGCGTGGGCGACGTGGCCGAGACGCCCGTCAACTGCCGGGTCATCGCCGCCACCAACGCGGACCTGGCCGAACTGGTCCGGCGCGGGGAATTCCGCGAGGACCTCTACTACCGCCTGAAGGTCATCACCATCCAGGTGCCACCGTTGCGCGAGCGTAAACCCGACATTCCCATCCTGGCCGAACGTTTCCTGCAGCTGTTCGCCGAGGACGGGCGCGCCCGCAAGCTCGACCCCGAGGTGGCCGAGGCCATGCTCGACTATGCCTGGCCCGGCAATGTCCGCGAACTTCGCAACATGATCGAGGCGGCCGTCATTCTGTCCTCGGACGGCGTCATCCGCATGGATGACATGCAGTTCGAGGAGACCGACCTGGACGTCCCGCTGCCCGGCAACGTGCTCTCGCTTGAGGACAGCGAACGTCAGGTCATCGTCAGCGCCCTGGAAAAAAGCGGCTGGGTGGTCAAGGATGCCGCCGACCTGCTCGGAATCAGCAGGCGCACCATGCACTACAAGATCAAGAAATTCCGCATCGAGACGGGCAAAAAAGCGAGTTAGTCCAGTCCGGTCTTTCCCCGTATCGCGTCTTCCCTTTCCTTTGAAATGCTCGTCGTAGCCGATCATTGTCATCTTCTCCTGAATGATTACCAAATGACAACCTGACTGGAGGGATGATCATGAAAAACATGCAGACACTGAAACACTTCATGCGCTATTTCGAGCCTCATTGCGAGGAGCGGGACGGCCGCAAGTACTGTTACGTTTCGGCCCTGGAATACCCCGAGGCCCAGGAGGCGCTGGATTTGTTCGGCGGGTACGGGTTTTTCGAAGGAGCGCCCAACTCCATTACCCTGAAGTACGCCCACCTTGTCGAGGAGGACGGTGATGAGCGGTGTCCTCTCGGAGCGGAGCAGATGCCCGGCACATACCCCGTATGGGTGGCCTGGTAGGCGAAGCCGCCTGAGGCTCCGGCCTTGAGGGAGGAACCGATGCGAATGCTGACCATCATGCTCATGCTCTGCCTGAGCGCTGGAGGAGTCATGGCTGCGGAATACAAGAGCGCTGTTTTTGCCGGCGGGTGCTTCTGGTGCCTCGAAGGGCCTTTCGACGAGTTGCCGGGCGTCATCGGCACCGAGTCCGGGTATACGGGCGGGACCGTGCCGAACCCCACCTACGAACAGGTATCTGCGGGGACCACGGGGCATGTCGAGGCCATGCGCGTGGTCTACGACCCCACGAAAGTCACTTTCGAAAAGCTGCTGTCCGTGTTCTGGCGCAACATTGACCCTACGGATGGAGGCGGGCAGTTCTGCGACCGTGGTCCGCAGTACCGCTCGGCGATCTTTTTCGCGGACGCGGGGGAGGAGGCCGAGGCGCGCAGGCAAAAGGCGCAGCTTGAAGAGGAAAAAGGGATCCGGATCGTCACGGAGATTCTTCCCCGGTCCGAATTTTACCCGGCCGAGGAATACCACCAGGATTACTACTCGAAGAACCCCCTGCGATACCGTTTCTATCGCCAGGGCTGCGGCCGGGACCAGCGCCTCAGGCAGATCTGGGGCGCGGAGGCCGGGGGCAAACACTGAGGCCTCCGGGGCGCGGCAAAGAAAAGGCCCGGCTTTCGCAAAGAGCGGAAGCCGGGCCGACCTATATATAATGATATGAGGAGGAGTTATTTTGCGCACCGGCCGCGACATGACGGCCTTCTCCTCCCTGCCATTCCTGTGCAGGCAGGCGCCATCTTCGATGCACTCGCCGTGGGATATGACTGCCCGCGATCCCCAAGCGTTCAATCCTCTCTGAGTTCCGCCTCGCTCATGAAGTTGCGGTCATAGCGCTGCCAGATGTCCAGGGCGATGCTCAGGGGCTTGATCATGGGCACCGTGTAGGTGTGGAAGCGTTTGGCATAGAGGTATTCCCTGAATCTCGCGACGTGTGTGGAAAGGCCGCGCGGCGAGACGATGAATGGTTTGCCGATGGTGCGCCTGAATTCCACCAGCCGTTCGGGCAGGTACTCGGAGAGGTAGGGCACCTGCAGGTAGATGGCGGCCATGATGACGTCGGTGTTCGGGTCCTCGGCGATGATCTCCAGGGCGCGCATGAGCCGCCGGTCGTCGCAGTTGCCGAAGAGGTCCAGTGGGTTGTTGCCGACGTTGACGAGCATCTGCTCCAGATCGTCGGGGCTCCCGGCCTTGATGTTCTCGCGCAGCAGGTCCTGCAGACGCCGCCGGGTTTCGGGGGCGAACTGGGCCAACTCCATGCCTTCGGCCGTGATCTGGTCCGCCAAGAGCACGGCCGCGCCGCCGCCGACGCTGACCACGGCCGTGCGCTTACCCTTGGGCCGTGGCTGGGTGGTCAGGATGGAGAGCACGTTGACCATGATCTTGGGGTCCTCGGTCAGTTCCTCGATGAGGTAGAAGCCTGCCTGGGAGCAGCAGGCCCGGAAGGCCTCGTGGCTGCCTGCCAGGGAGGCCGTGTGGGACATGGTCGCCTCCTTGCCGCCGCCGGAGCCGCCCTTGATGATGACCACGGGCTTTTCCGCCGCCACCTGCCTGCCGATCTCCATGAGCTTCAGCCCTTCGGACAGCCCTTCGAGGTAGATGGCGACGACGTCGATGCGCGGATCCTGGCCCATATGCGCCAGAATTTCCGGCACGCCTACGCTGCTGGAGTTTCCGCAGGAGACCCACTTGCCTACGCCCACCCGGTCGGCGTCGAGCATTTCCATGAGCTCCATGCCGATGCCGCCGCTCTGGGAGATGATGCCGATGCCCCCGGGTTCGCGGATGACGCCTGTGCGGTGCGGCGGGATGAACATGGTGTTGAGCCCGGAGAAATTGTCGATGACGCCCAGGCAGTTGGGGCCGATGTAGCTCACCCCGTACTGCTGGCTCAGGTCCCGCAGGCGGTTTTCCAGTTCCCGCCGGCCGGACTCGGCGAAGCCGTCGCTGATGATGATGGCGCCCTTGCCCCCAGCCAGGCAGAATTTTTCGAACTCACGCACCACGGTCTCGGAGTTGACGACGAACACGGCCATCTCCGGCACCTCCGGCAGGCTCTCAAGATTCGGGTAGCAGCGCATGCCCTGCAGCATGTCCGTGCGCGGGTTGATGGGGTAGACCTTGCCCAGACGGCGCAGGTTCTTGAGCACGATGCCGCCCACGGTGCCGGTATTGGAGGCGCCGTAGAGAACGATGGACGCCGGGTTGAAGATGGTCTGCAGGCTGGACATGGTGCCCGGGGAGACGTCGGTCCGGCTGGGGTAGTGGACGGGTTCGCCGGCGATGAGGCGGGCGTCGACGATGGCGAAGCCCTCCTCGTAGACGATGACCGGGTTGAGGTCGAGTTCGTGGATCTCCGGGTGCTCGGCCATGAAGCGCGAGACGCTCATGGCCAGTCGGATGACGGCAGCCTTGTCCAGGGCCGGTCCGCGGAAGCCGTCCAGGATTTTCCCGGCCATGGTCCTGTCCAGCATGGCGCGAACATCCTTTTCTTCCAGGATGCCGATGCCAGGTGCCACGTCCGCAAAGAGTTCCACGAAGCGCCCGCCCGAGCCGATCATGGTCATGGGGCCGAAGCTCGGGTCCTGGGTGGCCCCGATGAGGATTTCCTGGCCGGCTTTGACCATGGGCTGGATCAGGATGCCATCGATGGCGCCGACCCCGGCTGTGCGGACATTCTCCATGAGCCGGTCGTAACCGGCCTCCACGGCGCTCTCGTCGGAAAGGTTCAGCAGCACGCAGCCCAGGTCCGTCTTGTGGATGATTTCGCTGGAGACGGTCTTCATGGCCACCGAGAAACCGAGCTCCCGCGCCGTGCGCACGGCCTGCTCCCGGCTGCGGACCATGCGACCCAGGACGGGGATGCCGTAGGCGTCCAGAAGAATCCGGCTTTGTTCGAATCCGAGCTGGGATGGTTCCATGTAGGTGTCTCCTTGGTTTGGTGTGTGCGGATCATGAGGGCGGCCACGAATTTTTGCAAGAGGGCGCCCATTGTGCCCAGTTCCACTCTTGCTGCTGCGGTCTGGATGCAAAGCACGTTGAACGTCATTATGACACGCAGAATCGGCGGAAGGAAGGCCGGAGGTCCGTTCATCGTTCAATATATAGTCGTTTTGGCAGGGAAAATGCCGAACTCCCTTGACCTGAAGCGAAGTTGGGAGGATACGGGCGGCAAGGTCTTTTTCGGTTTTTGAGCTTTGGCAGTCTGAACATCAGCCAACCGCGGAGGGCGGACATGAGCATGGAGATTCTGGAACTGGTCAAGCGTCGGGATCCGGGCGAAGTCGAATTTCATCAGGCCGTGAGCGAAGTCATGGAATCCATTGCGCCGGCCTTGGAGCGCAATCCCGAATACCGGCGCGCGGGGATCGTGGAACGCATGGTCGAGCCGGAGCGTGTCGTCATCTTCAGGGTACCGTGGATGGACGACCAGGGCGAAGTACACGTCAACCGCGGTTTCCGGGTGCAGATGAACAGCGCCATCGGGCCTTACAAGGGCGGCATCCGCTTCCATCCGTCCGTGAACCTGGGCATCCTCAAGTTCCTGGCCTTCGAGCAAGTCTTCAAGAACTCCCTGACCACCCTGCCCATGGGCGGGGGCAAGGGCGGGGCGGACTTCGACCCCAAGGGCAAGTCCGACGCCGAGGTGCAGCGCTTCTGTCAGAGCTTCATGCTCGAACTCTTCCGTCACATCGGCCCCAACACCGACGTGCCGGCCGGCGACATCGGCGTGGGCGCGCGTGAGGTCGGATTCATGTTCGGCATGTACAAGAAGCTCTGCAACGAGTTCACTGGCGTGCTGACGGGCAAGGGCGCATCCTGGGGCGGCAGCCTCATCCGGCCCGAGGCCACGGGGTACGGCGCTGTCTATTTCGCCGCCGAGATGCTCGGGGCCAAGGGGAAGACCCTCGAAGGCACGCGCAGCCTGGTTTCCGGTTCCGGCAACGTGGCCCAGTTCACCATGGAGAAGCTCCTGCAGATGGGCAGCACGCCGATCACCTTTTCGGATTCGTCAGGGTACATCTACGACGAGGCCGGCGTCACCGCGGAAAAGCTGGCCTTCATCAAGCATCTGAAGAATGTCCGCCGGGGCCGGGTCAAGGAGTACGCCGACGCCTATCCCGAGGCCGTGTTCACGCCCGTGGATTTCGGGCTTGGCTACAATCCCCTCTGGGCCCACAAGGCGGACTGCGCCTTTCCCTGCGCCACACAGAATGAAATCAATGGCATCGACGCCCAGCACATGGTCGACGGCGGGGTGCGGGCCGTGGCAGAGGGCGCGAACATGCCCACCAACCACGACGGCGTGCGCATTCTCCAGGACAGCGGTGTGCTCTTCGGGCCGGGCAAGGCGGCCAATGCCGGCGGCGTCTCGGTTTCGGGCCTGGAGATGACCCAGAACAGCATGCGCCTGAGATGGACCAGGGAGGAAGTGGACGACCGCCTGAAGCTCATCATGAAGACCATCCACAAGGTCTGCATGGACACGGCCGAGGCCTACGGCAGGCCCTTCAACTACGTGGCCGGGGCCAATATCGCCGGCTTCGCCAAGGTGGCCGACGCCATGCTGGATCAGGGCGTCGTCTGATCGGATTTTCCCCTGTCCAAATTCTGCAAAGCCGGTTCGCCGGCTTTTTTCTTTGTCTCGCCGCGTTGCCCGGAGAACGCGCATTGAGTAGTCTTGCGCCACCCAAGGAGGAGACGACATGCCCTTCACCCCCGCGCTGCAGCTCGTGGCCCAGGATTCGGAGTTCCGCAAATTCCACGACCTCATGGCCCGCAAGGTCCAGAACATCCTCCTCGTGTCCACGGCCTACGACGCCTGGGTCATGGAGGAGGACTGCAAGCTCTCGGAGCGCATCGTGTCCGAGTACCAGGGCCTCAACCTGAGCCGTCCGCCGCGCCTGACCTGGGCGTCCAGCGCAGATGAGGCATTGGCCTTCCTGGCCGAGCGGACTTTCGAACTCATCATCCTCATGCCGCAACTGGCCGAGCGCGAGGCCCTGACCCTTGGGCGGCGCATCAAGGAACTGAACCTCGGCATCCCCGTCTATCTCCTGACCCATCGCGAGGTCTTCCTGCCCGGCGAGAGCCCGGCCGAGGGCATTGACCGGCAGTACGTCTGGACCGGCAACGCCGACCTGCTGGTGGCCCTGGTCAAGAACGCCGAGGACGCCATGAACGTGGACTTCGACACGAAGAGCGTGGGCATCCGCGTCATCATCGTCGTCGAGGACTCGCCGCGCTACCAGTCCTGCCTGCTGCCCATCCTGTATCGCGAGCTGGTGGTGCAGACTCAGGAGGTCATTCGCCAGGGCCTCAATCAGGAACACCGCCTGCTGACCATGCGCTGCCGGCCCAAGATCCTCCTGGCCGGCACCTTCGAGGACGGTCTGGACCTGTTCCGGAAATTCGAGCCGTATGTCCTGGGCGTCATTTCCGATGTCCGCTACCCCCGGGCCGGGCGGCTCGACCCGTCCGCGGGCGTCGACCTGCTGGCCGCCATCAAGGCCCAGCGCTTCGACATTCCGCTGCTGCTCATGAGCAACGAGCCGGAGAACGCCAGGAGGGCGCAGGACATCCCGGCCAACTTCGTGGACAAGAACTCACCGACGCTGCTGGCCGATGTGCGGCGTTTCGTGCTGGATCGCCTTGGGTTCGGGGATTTCGTCTTCCGCGATGCCGAAGGCGGCGAAATCGCGCGGGCCGGAAGCATGTTCGCCCTTGAGGAGTGCCTCAAGACGATGCCCGCCGAAGTCCTCGTCCACCATTCCCGGCACAACGATTTCTCGCGGTGGTTCTTCGCCCGGACGGAATTCGAACTCGCCGACCGCATGCGGCCCATGAGCGAGAAGGACTTCGCCTCCCCGGAACTTCTGCGGCAGGGCGTGCTGCAGATGGTCAGGATGCGACGGGAGCAGCGCCAAAAGGGCATCGTGGCCAATTTCAATCCCAAGGATTTCGACCCGGCCACCGATTTCTTCAAGATCGGGGAGGGCTCCCTGGGCGGCAAGGCCAGGGGGCTGGCTTTCCTGTTTTCGCTTCTGAATCGTATCCCGGCCTTGCAGGACAAATATCCCGGCGTCGAGTTCGCCATGCCCAAAACTTTGGCCATCGCCACGGAAGGCTTCGACGCCTTCGTCAGGATGAACGACCTCAAGTGGTTGGCGGAAAAAGACATCCCGGACGAGGAGGTGCTGCGGACAGTCGGAAAGGCGCGCTTTCCGAGATGGCTGCGCAATCAGCTCAGGGCCTATCTGGCCCAGGTGACCCACCCGCTGGCCGTGCGCTCGTCGAGCCTGCTGGAGGACGCGCAGTTCCAGGCCTACGCCGGGCTCTACTCGACCATCATGGTGCCCAACAATCACCCGGACCTGGATACCCGGCTGGAGGAGCTGATTCTGGCCATCAAGCAGGTCTGGGCCTCGACTTTCTACCAGGCGCCCAAGGCCTTTTCGCGCCGGGTCAGCCAGCGCACGGACGAGGAGAAGATGGGCGTGCTCGTGCAGCAGGTCATCGGCGAGGACTACGGCGGCTTCTTCTACCCGGCCATTTCCGGAGTGGCCCAGTCCTACAACTACTACCCCTTCGGCCGCATGAAGCCCGAGGACGGGGTGGCGACCATCGCCCTGGGCTTCGGCAAGATCGTCGTCGACGGCGGCCAGACCCTTCGTTTTTCGCCGCGCCACCCCAACATCCTGCCGCAGTGCCCGACGGTGGAGCTGGCCCTGCGCACGGCCCAGACCGAATTCTACAGTCTGTCCCTGGAGCGTTGGCCCTGGCCGCGTACGGATTTTTCCCTGGTCCGACGCAATATCGTCGAGGCCGAGGCCGCGGGGCCCCTGCCGCTCGTGGCCTCGACGTTCCTGCCCGAGGAAGGGCGCATCCGCGACACGGCTTCCATCCCGGACCGGCCGCGGGTGCTCCTCTTCGCCCCGGTTCTCAAGCACAGGCTTCTGCCCCTGGCGGAGATTCTGCAGGACGTCATGGCCGTGGCCGAGTCTGCCATGGGCTGCCCCGTGGAGATGGAGTTCGCCTGCAACCTCTACCCCGGCAAGGAGCGCAAGCCCGCGTTTTCGCTCCTGCAGCTGCGTCCCATGTCGGCCCGGGCCGACCTGAACCGCGTGACCATCAGCGAGGAGGACCGGGCGCGGGCCGTCTGCCTGTCGATCCACGCCCTGGGCAACGCCGAGAAAACGGACGTGGAGGATATCGTCTATGTCCGGCCCTCGGGCTTCGAAGTGGAGAAGACGGTGCAGATCGCTGCGGAAATCGGCCGTATAAACGCGCGGCTCATGGACGCGGGGCGCAAGTACCTGCTGGTGGGCCCCGGCCGCTGGGGCACGGCGGACCGCTGGCTCGGCATCCCCGTGGCCTGGAACGACATCTGCGGCGTGGCCGCCATCGTCGAGACCGCCTCGGCCCAGCTGCGGGTGGAGCCGTCGCAGGGCTCGCATTTCTTCCACAACATCACGACGCTGGGCATCAATTACATCATGGTCTCAGGCAAGGAGGGGGAGCGCTTCGATTGGGACTGGCTGGAGGCGCAGGAAATTTCGGGCATGGACGAGCACGTCGTGCATGTCCGGCTGCCGAAGCCCATGCGGATCAAAGTCGACGGCCGGACTTCGCACTGCGCCATCATCCCCGATGACAGGGATAGTCGTGGGTGGGAGGTTGCCGCTCCGCCCGCCCCAGGGTGCTGTGCTACGGGGACCGGGGCGCAAGGTGAGCCCGGGCCGTGCGTACTATGATGTCGCCGACGCGTTCCGAAAGGGCGCTCTGCAGGCTCCAGCACTGGTAATAGTGGGGCACGCGCAGGGATTCGCCGGGGGCGAGGTCGACCAGTTCGCCGTTTTTCAGGTGCGGTTCGGCCAGATTGCGCGAGACCATGCCGAAGGCGCCACCCTGGAGGATGAGCCCCTGGAAGCCGATGTTGGACGGCATGACGTGCACGGGCGGGCTGACCTCCCGGCCGAAGCGCTGCTGCAGGAATTCGTGCTGCAGGGCGTCCTTGTGGCTGAACATGACCATGGGCGCCCGGCCCGCGGCTTCGAGGCTGAAGCCGTCCGGGCAGTGCCTGGCCCGGAAGTCGGGCGTGGCCACGCAGAGGTATTCCATGTCGCCCAGATCACGGGTCGCCAAACCCTGGAAATTCGCAGGGGTCGAGGTGATGGCGCCCTGCACTTCGCCCGAGCGCAGGTAGGCGTGGGTCACGGACTGGTCGTCGACGACGAGGTCCAGGAGGACCTTGGCCTCGGCCAGGATTTCCCGCGCGCCCGCCAGGAACCATGTGTCCAGGCTGTCGGCGTTGACGGCTAGGGATACGGTGACGAAGTCGTCCGACCGTTCCGGGGCCAGTTCCTCGAAGAGGGACAGCTCCAGCATCGAGAGCTGCCGGAAATGCCGCAGCACGGCCATGCCCGCCGGGGTGGGCCGCACCGGGGCCGACCGGACCACGAGCATCTGCCCCACACGCTCCTCCAACTGGCGGACCCGCTGGGAAACGGCGGATTGGGTCAGGAAGAGCGCGCGGGCGGCCTTTTCGAAGCTCTGTTCGGTAATGACCGCGGCCAGGGCCTGGAGATGTTTGGCATCGAGCATAAATTTTGCTTATGATATAGAAAAATTATTCGTTTTCCTTATATATGGTTCTCCCTTATTGGCCAGGGCATCACAGCGCAAGGAGAACATCATGATCACGACGCCATTTCTGCAGGGCATGGGGACCGGGGCCGGCCTCATCATAGCCATCGGGGCCCAGAACGCCTTTGTGCTGAACCAGGGCCTGCACCGCAATCACCATCTCACGGTTGCGCTCATCTGCGCCATGAGCGACGCCCTGCTCATCGCCCTCGGCCTGTCCGGCATGGGCGCGGTCCTGGCGCAGAGCGGCGAACTGGCCGTCTGGGCCACGTGGTTCGGCGCCGTGTTTCTGTTCTGGTATGGCCTGCGATCATTCCGTTCGGCCCTGCGCTCAGGCGGTCTCGAACCTGGCGAACGCGTGCGTATGGGCCTCGGGGCCACCGTGGCCGCCACGTTGGCCGTGACCTACCTGAACCCGCACGTCTACCTGGACACCGTGCTTCTGCTCGGCTCCATCGGCGGCCGCTACCCCGAGGCGGAGCGCTTCCTCTTCGGCGCAGGCGCGGCCACGGCCTCCCTGGCCTGGTTTCTGGCCCTGGGCCTCGGCGCGCGTCTGCTGCTGCCCTTCTTCCGCCACCCCCGTTCTTGGGCCGTGCTCGACGCCCTGGTGGGTCTGACCATGTGGGGGGTGGCCGCGTCCCTGGTGAAGGGAGTCCTGGGCGCGTAGCGTCGTCACGGGCACTTTACCCCGCAGCCTGCGGCGGCTATCACCTCTCCAACGGAGGAACGATGGCCAAGAACTACGACCCGCGCATGCACACGGCGGAACACATCCTCAACCAGACCATGGACCGGCTCTTCGCCTGCGGCCGCTGCTTTTCGGCCCACGTGAACCCCGACAAGGCCAAGTGCGACTACCATTTCGACCGCGACCTGACCGAGGCCGAGGCCCGAGACGTTGAGGCGATGGTGAACGCGGTCATCGTCGCCGACCTGCCGGTCTTCGCCGAAAGCATGGCCAGGTCCGAGGCAGAGCCTCTCTTCAATCTCGAACGTCTGCCCGAAGGCGCGCCGGATGAACTGCGCGTGATCCGCATCGGCGACTACGACGCCTGCCCCTGTATCGGCGAGCACGCGGACCGCACCGGAGTTCTCGGCGCGTTCCGCCTGACCACCCATTCCTTCGAGAACGGCGTGCTCAGGCTGCGCTTCAAGCTGGCCAAATCCGCATGATCGGGGGCGCTCTTCCCGCCCACGGGGGCAACGTCATTGCCGCGGCCAAGACTTTGGGCTGCGACCCGGAAGAGATTCTGGACTTCTCG
>DPKT01000137.1:371-3948 GCA_003542385.1 Desulfomicrobium sp. | reverse complement strand
TCAGCCGCTGGCCGCGAGGACGGTCGTCCCGACGCTTGCGCCGGCCAGCAGCGCCGTGAGGCAGCAGCCGGCCAGGACTTTTTTCAGATCATCCTGCATAGTCCACCCTCCATGACACGGTTCGAGTTCTCATTATACAGGTAAATACGAATGAGAACTATGAATAGTTTGTATCTATTCCAGTATCGCGGAGATAGTCAACACGGATCTGCACAGACACGGTTGCGTGACACTTTCTGCGGCGCAGGGCATCCCGTCGACGAAAAAAATCCCCCGGGCGGAAGGTCCGGGGGATCGAGGTCGGGGCCGTTCGCAGCGGGATGTCAGCCAGCGCAGGTCTGGGGCTGGCGCGCGCACAGGGCCTTGTGCAGGGCGATCTGCGCCTTGGCGAAGTGGTCGCGTTCGACCACGAACTGCATGTTGGTCTGACGCGCGGTCTGGGACACGGCCAGGATGTTGATGCCGTCGGCGGCCAGGGCCCCGGCCGCCTTGGCCAGGATGCCGGGCTGGCCGATGTTGGAGCCGATGGCGCAGACGATGGCCACCTTGCGCAGGGTGATCTGCTCGAACCTGTCCTGCAGTTCGGCGATCATCTCCGGCTTGCAGTCGCGGTCGCCGATGATCATGCCGATGGTGTTGGCGTTGGTGGCCTTGCTGATGTAGGAGATGTCGTGCTTGGCCAGGACCTGCAGGATGCGCAGGTCGAAACCGACCTCGCCGACCATGCGCGTGTCGTGGACCTCCATGCAGGTGACCTTGTCCGAGCCGGTCACGATCTCGACCATGGACTTGGGCGCGATGAAGTCCTTGGTGATGAGGGTCCCGGCGTGGTCCGGGTCGAAGGCGTTCTTGATGCGGATGGGGATGTTGTTGATCTCCAGGGGCTTCGACGCCTTGGGGTGGATGGCTTCCATGCCCACGTCGGCCAGCTGGTCGGCCACGTCGAAGTTGGTGCTGCAGACCGGGTGGATGTTCTCCACGCCCATGAGCACCGGGTCCCCGGAGCAGAGGTGGTATTCCTTGTGGATGATGGCCTCGGACGCGCCCAGGAGCACGGCCACCTTGGAGAAGGTGACCTCGGAGTAGCCGCGGTCGAACTCGCGCATGATGCCTTCGGTGCCCTTGGTGTAGCCCGTGGCGAAGCAGATGGTCCTGAAGGGGTCGATGCCCTCGAAGCTGGCCTTGATGCGTTCGTCGATGGTCAGCTGCCTGCTGTCCTCCCAGCCGCTCAGGTCGACGAAGGTGGCGTCATAGCCTCGATTCTGCAGGATGTTGGCCGAGTTGAAGGCGCTGTGCATCTCGCCAAGCGAGGCCAGCAGCTCGCGCGCGGCCAGGAGCAGGGCCTTGCGGGACACGTAGCCGGAGGCCAGGACGTTGTCCATGCTGCGCAGGATGTTGATGGCCAGGTCGATGTGGTCGTCGACGAACTCGTTGGCCGCGGCCAGATCGAGGCCCGCGGGGACGAAGGTTTCGTTCAGCTTGAAAAGGTGGTCGCGCAGGGCCAGCATCTTTTTGGGGTAGTTCTCCTGGTTGCGGAAGAGCTGGTAGATGCCCGGCTCGCCGCTCTTCTTGTGCTCCAGGAGCTCGTTGGTCACGCCGCCGTAGGCCGAGACCACGTAGATGCGGCCGTAGACGTCGCCTGGGTTGCGCAGGATGATGTTGTCGACGATCTCCGGAAAGCGGGACATGGACGTTCCGCCGATCTTTTCGACGCGAAGTTTGGCTTTCATGGGCTGTCCTGGAAGGCTGAGGGGTGAAGGGGCGCCGCGGACAGGGCCGGCCGCGCCCGAAAGCCATTGAGGGATATTTCCTAAGGCGGCCAAGCGTCAATACGGGCGAAAAAGAAAATCGATTTTCGACGACCTGCGCCGTGCGGCCCGGGCCAGGTTTGACGCCCAGGACCGCCGGGGCTACAAGAGTGTAAATCCGCAACCCGAGCAGGTACATCATGAAGCGTCTTCTTGTCCTCGTTCTCCTTCTCGTTTCCGTCCTGCCCGCCTCGGCCGGGGGACCCGTGCACGGCCTGGCCATGAACGGCCAGCCCAAGTACGGCCCGGACTTCACCCACTTCGACTACGCCAACCCCGACGCACCCAAGGGCGGGACCGTGCGCCTGGCCGCCACGGGCACCTTCGACAGCTTCAACCCCTTCATCGTCAAGGGCAACTCGGCCGACGGCCTGGGCCTGCTCTTCGACACCCTGACCGAGCAGTCCCTGGATGAACCCTTCACCGAGTACGGGCTTGTGGCCGAGCGCATCGAACTGGCCCCGGACCGTTCCTCCCTGACCTTCCGCCTGCGCAAGGAGGCCCGTTTCCACGACGGCAGCCCCGTGACGGCCGCCGACGTGGCCTTCACCTTCAGGACCCTGGTGGAGCAGGGCACCCCCCATTACGCCCAGTACTATGCCGACGTGGAGCGGGTCGAGACCGCCGGGCCCCTGACCGTGACCTTCTTTTTCAAGCCCGGCGCCAGCCAGGAACTGCCCCTCATCCTCGGCCAGCTGCCCGTGCTTCCGGAGAAGTTCTGGCAGGGCAGGGATTTTTCCGCCTCCTCCCTGGAGGTCCCCGTGGGCAGCGGGCCCTACCGCATCGGCGAGTTCAAGGCCGGCCAGCGCCTGACCTTCGTGCGCGACCCCGGCTACTGGGGCCGCGACCTGCCCGTGAACAGGGGACGGCACAACTTCGATACCATCGTCTACGACTATTACCGCGACCTGACAGTCACCCTGGAGGCCTTCAAGGCCGGGGAGTATGATTTCCGGCAGGAGTACAACTCCAAGCAGTGGGCCACGGGATACACGGGCCCGGCCGTGGAACGCGGCCTGATCCGCACCGAGAACATCCCGCACAAGCTGTCCCAGGGCATGCAGTGTTTCGCCTTCAACACGCGTCGCGCGATCTTCGCCGACTCCCTGGTGCGCAAGGCCCTGACGCACGCCTTCGATTTCGAGTGGAGCAACCGCAACCTCTTCTACGGCCAGTACGCCCGCTCCACGAGCTTCTTCTCCAATTCCGACATGGCCTCCTCCGGCGTGCCGACGCCCGAGGAGAAGGCCATCCTCGAACCTTTGGGCCTGCCCGCCGAGGTGTCGACGCAGGCCTTCAGCCTGCCGGCCACCGACGGCAGCGGCAACATCCGCGAGAACCTGCGCACGGCCGCAGACCTGCTCAAGGAGGCCGGCTGGGTCGTGCAGAACGGCAAGCTGACCAAGGACGGCAGGCCCTTCGTCTTCGAGATGCTCCTCGTGCAGCCGGACTTCGAGCGCGTGGTCCTGCCGTTCCAGCGCAACCTGGCGCGACTCGGCATCACCATGAGCGTGCGCATGGTCGACACGTCGCAGTATCTGGAGCGCCTGCGCGGCTTCGACTTCGACATGATCGTGACCAGCTTCCCCCAGTCCCTGTCGCCGGGCAACGAGCAGCGCTCCTTCTGGCACTCGGCCTCGGCCGACATGCCCGGGTCGCGCAACTACTGCGGCATCAAGGACCCGGCCATCGACAAACTGGTGGACCTGGTCATCGCCGCCCCGGACCGCGAGAGCCTGATCCTGCGCTGCAAGGCCCTGGACAGGGCC
>DPKT01000137.1:0-345 GCA_003542385.1 Desulfomicrobium sp. | reverse complement strand
GCGTGGCCTACTGGGACAAGTTCGGGCGGCCGGACAAGCTGGCCGATTACGGGCTCGATTTCCAGTCGTGGTGGGTAGACCCGCTGAAGGAGAAGGATCTGGCGGGGAAGCGCAAGGGCGCCGGACTGAAGTAGGCTGGTTGCCATGCCCTGACCGCGAAACAGAAACGAACCGATAACATCCGGAAACAATGCTCGCCTACATCCTGCGCCGTCTGGCCCTCATCGTCCCGACCCTGCTGGGCATTCTGACGCTCAATTTCTTCATCATCCAGGCCGCGCCGGGCGGGCCCGTGGAGCAGATGATCGCGCGCCTGCAGGGCCTCGACGTGGCGGCAGCGGCCAG
>DPKT01000285.1 GCA_003542385.1 Desulfomicrobium sp. | reverse complement strand
TGTGCAAATTTCTGGGGCCACTTCTTTTATCGGCTCGGCTTCTTTCACGACGATAACAGGGGTTCAAATCCCCTTGGGGACGCCAAACGACCATAACGGGTTCATCCCGCCCCCCCGGAGGTTCCGGGAAATACACTCCAAGCCCCTGGCGAAAGCCCGGGGCTTTTTTTGTATCCCGGCCAGCCGGAACCCGGACGCGGCAGGATCTTTGCCCCCTCTCTCACCCCTCTTCTTGCCGGTCATGCCGATCAGCGACTGCACCTGGCTGTGCGCATGCAATTCTCCTCGACCCGGCCAGCGTCTCGCCCATCACGTGCAGGAGGCCCTCGATCTTCACGGGCTTGGCCGCATATCCGTCCATCCCGGCGGCCAGGAACTTCTCCCTGTCTCCGTCCATGGCGTAGGCCGTCAGGGCGACGATGGGGACGTCCTTCTTCGGGCCGAGAACTGCTGATTCACGGATGAGGCGGGTCGCTTCGATTCCGTTCATGACGGGCATCTGGATGTCCATGAGGACGCAGTCGATGTCGTTTGCGGCCAGCAGTTCAAACGCCTGTCTGCCGTTTTCGGCCGGCAGCACCGTGTGGCCGGACTTTTCCAGCAGCTTCCGGGTGGTGAGACGGTTGGAAGCGTCGTCCTCGACGAGGAGGACGCGCAGGCTGTCACCTCTCCCCGGGCGGGAAGTTTCGGCTGCGTCCGATGAAGCATCCCCATGAATTGCGAAGGGCAGGGTCACATGCACGCTCGTGCCTTTGCCGGGGGCGCTCTCAATGGTGATGGTTCCGCCCATGAGTTCAACCAGCCTTTGCACGATGGACAGGCCCAGCCCTGCACCCTGGTAATTGCGCGTAAAGGAGTTCTCGACCTGCCGGAACGGCTCGAAAATGTCGCGCAGCCTGTCCTCGGCGATGCCGATGCCCGTATCCGTGACGCAAAAATGCACGCCACAGGCATCGTCCGCCCTGGCGGAGAGCGTCGCGACGTTCAAGGCGACCCTGCCACGCTCCGTGAATTTGATGGCGTTGCCCACCAGATTGAAGAGTACCTGGCGCACCCGCATTTCGTCTCCGACCAGGACTTCGGGCATGCCCGGGGCAAGGGTGCATTCCAGGGCCACGCCCTTCTTTCTGGCCGTGACGGCGAATAGTCCGGACACGGAATCAATGACGTCCTGAACCCTGAAGGGCGCCTTGCGAATCTCCATCTTGCCCGCCTCCACCCTGGAGAGGTCGAGGATGTCCGACAGGAGTCTGGTCAGGCGGTTGCCGGCTTCCGTGGCCATATGGATGTAGCTGGCCTGTTCGGCGTCGAGAGGGGTGGTCTCCATGAGCTGGAGCATGCCCATGAGCCCGTTGATGGGGGTGCGTATCTCGTGGCTCATGTTGGCCAGAAATTCGCTTTTCGCCTGGTTGGCGGCCTCCGCCTGCGTCTTTGCATGCAGCAGGGCTTCCTCAGTCCGTTTTTGATCCGTGATGTCCCGAAACTCCGTAACCCGGACATTTCTCCCCTTGTACGGAATGTTGCGCGCTTCGAGGCGGACTGGGTATTCTTCCCCGTTCTTGCGGACTCCTGTCGCCTCATAGGGACTTTCGTCCCCGGACAGGATCTTGCTCATGACCAGGTCGCGCGATTTTTCGGATATCAGCATGAGGCCGTCCATCCCGATCAGTTCATCCGTGGAGTAGCCGGTGATGTCGGAGAGCCCCTGATTGCAGTCCAGGATGACGCCCTTGTCGTGAATGGTGATGCCGCCGAAGGAAGCGTTGTGCAGGACCTTGAAGCGTTCCTCGCTTTCGCGGAGTTCCCCTGTCCTCATTTTGACCTGCCTGCGCAGCGTCCACGACCAGAGGAAAAAACCGAGCAGCAGGAGGAGAAGCGGCACCAGGACCATGGCGAGTTTGCGCAGGATGGTGACAAAGGACAGGGTCGGCGCCTCGTAAACGCCCATCCATTTTTCGTGCAGACGACGGTACTCGCCGGAATCCTTGAGAACCCGCAGCCCCTCGCTGAACTGCGCCAGAAGCGCCGCATGCCCTTTGGGCACGGCATAGCAGTAATCCAGCGAAAGAAACGAATTCTGGCCCAGCTGCAGATTTGTCCAGCCGCGCGCCTTGATGATGTGCAGGGCGATGATGCGGGGGACCAGGGCGCAGTCGTACTTCCCCTCGGCCAGTTCCCGCAGCATGTCCTCCTGGGTCTCCACGGCGGACACCCGGGACGCCAAGCCTTGTTCCAGGAGATATTCGTGGCTGACGTCTCCGTTCTGGACGGCGACGTTCTTGTCCTTGAGATCGTCGAGTGAAACCGGTGGATCGATTTCCCCGCGTCGCGCCACGACGACGTAATTGTTCACCGAGTGCGGCTGGGTGAAGTCGAATTTTCGGTCCCGCTCCGCAGAATAGAACATGCCCTGAACCGCGTCGATTTCGCCCCGCTCCAGATCGTGCAGCACGCCGGTCCAGGGCCCGAGACGGATTTCGACGTCAAGCCCCATCTCCTTGGCGATCATCCGGGTGAGTTCGACATTGAAACCGGCCGGGTTCCCGTATTCATCCAGATATTCGAACGGCGGATAGCGATGATCGCCGCCCACGACGATGCGGCGGTCCTTTGGCAACTCCAGGGCGGCGAACCACCGGGAGTGAAGACGGCGATAGGTCCCGTCGGCGATGACGATGGCGAGCCCTTCGTTCAGCAGGGCCAGCATGCGGCTGTCGCCTTTTTTGACGGCGAAGCAGAAGTCCTGGCGAAAGTCCTCGATGGGCTTGTCGACGATCCGCAGGTTCTCAAGCCCGGTTTGCGGGATGAGACGCAGCGCCACCAGGCGTTGCACGACCACGGCGTCGTGACGCCCCTGGGACAATTCGTGCAGGGCTTGCTCAAAGGTGGGGGTGGTCGTGATCAGTATGCCGCGGTCTTCACGACGCAGGAACTCCTCGGCGTTGTCGCCCTGCATGACAGCCACGCGATGTCCCCGGAGATCGGCCAGGTCATTGATATCCTCCGTCCCGGAGCGCACCACGATGGCCCCGTGCAGGGTCATGTAGGGCACCGTGAAATCGAAGAACTCTTCGCGCTCGGGCGTGCGGCCGACCAGGGGCAAGGCCTGCACCTCGCCCCTTTCCAGCAGGCCCTTTACCTCGGCCCAGGGTCCCGTCCGGAAGGTGACGTCGCGCCCCATGGCGGCCAGGGCGGCACGCAGAAGTTCCACGGAAAAACCGTCGGCGCGGCCCGATTTATCGACAATGGAAAAAGGAGGGTAATCTATCTCGGCGGCCGAGATGACGGGCGAGGATGGTGCGGATGCGATGGCAGTTTGCGGCTCTTGCAGGGAGAGGACAAGCAGTATGAACGTCAACAATGTAACGACGCGGCCCCGCCATCGGACATGAACGTCCGAACGGTCCGATTCGCTGGCCACAAAAAGAATTCGGTCACTCATTTTTTCCGGGACACCTTGGGGTATTGGCCACCACAGTCTGACACCCTTGTGGACGAATTCGGTCAAAATCTCAAGGCATGCATGGAGATTGACTTGAATTTGACTATGGTTGGCACAAAAACCAGGAGGTCGCAGACAGAACACCAGGACCGGAAAAGGCGCGGCCACGAAGGCCTTCCGAGGGGTGAACCCAATACCAGGTCACGAACCAAAAACTTTTGGTTCTTCGACAGTTGTTACAAAAATCATGAAGCCGCCGGACCCCAAGCTGAAAAACCCGTGACGTGTCGGCGGCGGAACGCTTCACGCACCTTCGACCACCAACCCGTCGGCCATGCGCACCACCCTGTCGGCGCGGCGGGCATAGGATTCGTCGTGGGTGACCATGACGATGGACAGGCCGTCACCCTTCAGCCCTTCCAACAGCGAGATGACGGCCTCCCCGGTGGTCTTGTCCAGGTTGCCGGTGGGCTCGTCGGCGAAGAGGATCTTCGAGTCCTTGACCAGGGCGCGGGCGATGGCCACGCGCTGNNCGCTGCTGCTCGCCGCCGGACAGGTGCCCCGGCAGCTTGCCGCCCTTGCCGGCCAGTCCCACCCGCTCCAGGCAGTCCTCGGCCCTGGCCCGCTCCCGGTTCCCCACCCGTCCCAGGCCCGTCATGAAGGGCAGCAGCACGTTCTCGCGGGCCGTCAGGTACGGCAGCAGATAATGGAACTGGAAGACCACGGCGAAATCGCGGTTGCGCAGCCTGTTCAGCCGCTCGGGCGAAAAGGCGGTCACGTTCTCGCCGCCGTAGAGGACCTCGCCGCCGTCCGGCGCCAGGAGGGTGGAGAGGACGTTCAGAAACGTCGTCTTGCCGGAGCCCGAGCGTCCGACGATGCTGACGAACTCCCCTGCCCCGACGGTCAGACTGACGCCGCGCAGGGCCGGGGCGGCGACCCCTTCGGAGGTGAAGGTCTTGGTGATGTCTTTGGCTTCAAGCATTGCGTGCCTCACAGGGATATGAGCGCCGTGGACGGCTCGATGGAGGCGGCCTTCCACGACGGGAAGAAGGCGGCCAGGACGGAGACTCCGACGATGAGGGCGCAGGTCAGCAGAAGGTGCCCGGCGTGCATGGCCGCCTCGGCTTCCTGGGCCATTCCCAGGAGGTCCAGGACCTCGACGCTCAGGAAGAAGCCGCCGAAATACCCGACGACCCCTGCCGCCAGGCCGATGAGCGCCGCCTCGAAGCAGAACACGCCGAAGATCCCGGAGCGGGAAAAGCCCAGTGAGCGCAGCAGCCCGATCTCGCGGATCCGCTCGTTGACCGAGGAGAGCATGGTCGCGCCGACCATGCAGCAGGCGATGAAGAGGATGACCAGGCTGACGGTCAAAATCAGGTGCTCGACGAAATGAACCGAGTACATGCGCTGCTTGACGATGGACTGCATGGCCTGGATCTCCGTGTCGGGGAGCTTTTCCTCCAGCTGGCGCACGATGTCCTCGATGGGGCAGCCCGCGCACAGGGCGGCCACCTCCACGAAGCTGACCTTGCCCTCCTGCCCGAAGGCCGCCTGGGCGAAACCCAGATCCGCGAAGATGACGGAGTCGTCGCTGCCCGTGGGGTCGAGGATGCCGGAGACCACCGCCGGCCGCCCGGCCAGTTCGAACCCGTCCCCGACCTTCAGGCCGAGCCGGGCCGCAGCCTTGGAGCCGGCCAGAACGCCGTTCTCCACGGACGGAAAATCGCCCTGCATGGACCAGTAGCCCTTGAGAACCTTCTCGCGCTCGAAGCGCACCCCGACCACGCCCACGGCCACGTCGCCGATCCTGGCCATGGACACGAGCTTGGGCGCCACGACGCTGATGCGGTCGCGGTAGCCGATGGACAGGATGCGCTCCTCCACGTCGGCCTCGCGCAGGTCCGTCATGCCCATGAGCATGTCGCCGAGGGAGAACCCGCCGTAGCTCACGGTCAGCTTCTCGCTCCTGGGCGTGACCAGGATGTTGGCGCCGAAGGCCGTCAACTTCTTTTCGAGGGAATGGCCCACTTCCCGCGAGACGTAGTTGAGGGAGACGATCGCCACCACGCTCAGGGTGAAGACCGTGAACAGAAGCGACGTCTTGAGCCACTTCTTGCGCATGGTCCGCAGGGGGATGGTCAGGATGTTCACTTGAAGAACCCCGTCCCCTCTGCCAGGTCGGCCACGGCGATGACCACGCTGCCGCCCTCGACCCGGTGCGTCAGGGGCGCCGGATTGCAGCCGCCCTTGACGTCGCCGATGCGCGAGGAGTGGAAGCGCATGCCGCAGTTGTTGCAGATCATGAACTCCTTGTCCTGGGAGTACCCCTTCTTGGCGTGGTAGCAGACGTCGCAGGCGTCGAAGGCCGCCCGCAGCCGGTCGCCGCTCTGGAGCAGGAAGAACTTCAGCTCAGCGCCTTCGCCCGAAAAACTGAAGTGATGGGCCTTGCCGTCGGACACCTCGGATACGGGGATCCTGATCTCGCCCCCCTGGGCCTCCACGGTCTTGGGACCGGAAAAAAAGCCCATAAGGGCAAAGGAGTGGGTAGCGGCCAACGACAGCAGAAGAGCGACAATCACGGCAGAAGCTGTTTTCATCAGTATACCTCGAAAAATCGGATTGATTTGATCAGAAATTGCGCAAGCATGGAACATGCCAAACAAAAACCTTGTCATTCCGGAATGATGGCCCCAGCAATGTGCAAAATTCGACACATCGCCACGATCACAGACACGAGCCACTGCACATGTGCACATACATGCCGCTGCATGAAGGGGCCGGAAAGGCCGACCATTTCCCCTTGAACCGGCCCCGCCTCCCGCGCTATTCGTCCTTGCACGAAACAAGGAGCACGCATGGACACCGCCACATTCAGAGCCCGGATCGACACCTTCGAAGCCCTCATGCAGGACAGCGCGCATCTGGCGGACATCCGCCTGGCCCCGGACAAATGGACCCTCAAGGAGATGGTCGCCCATCTCGTGGACTCCGCGTCCAACAACCACCAGCGCTTCGTGCGCCTGCAGCTCGAACCCGTCCTCGTCTTCCCCAAGTACGACGCCGAGCAGTGGCGGACCGTGACCGGCATCGGCACCTTCGGCTACGCCGATGTTCTGGCCCTGTGGAAAAGCTACAACCTGCTTCTGCTGCACCTCATCGAAGGTGTGAACCCGGCCGCCCTGAACCATGTCTGGCGGAAGGAGGACGGGGACGTCACCCTGGAAGCCCTGATCCGCGACTACTTCGATCACATGGAGCTGCACCGGAAGCTGTTCGCCGAGCGCGCCGCAGAACTGGGAGGATAGGGTGGACGCCCTGCTCCCCAAAGCGCTGAGCTTGACGCTGGCGGTTTTCCTGATCGGCAGCCTGCTCGAGGTGGGCCTCAAGCTCGATGTCGGGGCCGCCTTGCGGGCCTTGCGCAACGTGCGCTTCATGGCCCTGAGCGTCGTCTGGGGCTATGCGCTCTGCCCTGCCCTGGCCTGGGCCCTGACCAAGGTCATGCCGCTGCCCCAGGCCTACGCCGACGGGATGCTCTTCCTGAGCATGGCGCCCTGCGCGCCGTTCTTCCCGATGGCTGCGCAGAAGGCGAAGGGGGACCTGGCATACATGGCCGCCTTCACTCTGCTGACGTCCGTCTGCACCGTGATCTACATGCCCCTCGTCACCCCGTGGCTGGTCAGCGGCCTGGCCGCCGACGCCTGGCTCATCGCCAGGCCGCTCATCTTCCTCATCCTGGCCCCGATGATCCTCGGGGCCGCCCTGCGGCTCGCCAACCGGACTCTGGCGGAAAAAATCCACCCCGTCTGCCGCAAGGCCACCCTCGTCTCCATAGTCTTCATGCTCGGGCTCGTCCTGTGGATCTACCGGGCGAATCTCGCGGCCATGGTCGGCACATGGGCCATCGCCACCCAGTTCCTGTTCTACTCCTCGGTCACGGCCGCCAGCTACCTCTCGGCCTCCGGGCTGCCGCATTCCCAGAAAAGCGTCCTCGCCCTGGGCGTCTCCACCCGCAACATCGGCGCCGCCATCGCCCCGCTGCTGGCCATTGCCGGCACGGACCCCCGGACCATCGCCATGGCCGTCATGGCGGTGCCCGTCACCGTTTTCTGCGCCTTCGGCGCCGCCCCGCTGCTGGCCCGCCTCCAACCCGCGGAAGGGAAAGCCGGGTCATGAACGCCCGGAAGCTCCAAGAATCCGCGGCCGAACCCCGGACACGCGCCAGCCTCGCAAACGACTGCCGCCTGGTCCTGATCCTCGGCACCGACGCATCGGGCAAGGATCACGTGGCCCGTCTGGTCATGCGGCATCTGCAGAGGGCGGGAATTTTTCTCGAAAAACGGCGCGGCTGGCTCTCGGCCCCGGCCTGCGCGGCCGACTCCTCGGAGCATAAGGGGCCCGGCCGCCTGTTCGCCGAGAGGCTCTTCCTGCGCATCTACCCCTTCATCGCCTGGGCGCTGCCGACGGCGCTGACCCTGTGCATCCTGGCGGACGTCCTGATCTACCGGCTCCTGCGCCGCAGGCCGGTCATGGTCGTCAGCCACACGGCCCTGCGCCTGCTGGCCTTCCACATGGGCCACGACGACGCCTTCCGCATGCCCGCCCACCTCGGGAAAGCCCTGGCGACGCTGCGCGGCCAGGGGCTGCAGACCCTGTTCGTAACCACGGAGAGGCATGTGCGTCTGGGACGCATTCAAGACCGCATCCGGCGGGACAAGGTCGACCATTTCGACCTCTACATGGCCAGGCGGCCCCGTCACGGGGAGCGCGTCACTGACGCCCTGGAGCGCATCGCCGTGGACTTCCTGCACGCGCACACGATCCGCAACGACACACACGGGGACGCCCACATCGCCCTTGCCCTGCACGAAATCTGGCCCGTAGGTCGCTCTTACCTCTGAGCACGGCACCCGCCGGGCCATCGCATACTTCCCTGCGATCTCCTTTCATGACGGCATGTTGCAGCTGCGCAGCCGCTAATTTTTGCTGCTGCACTCATTGACGAAACGATCGATTTTCGTTTTTAGTTTTCTCCGGAGGAAATACCAATGCACAAACTTCTCATCGCTCTCTGCCTGTCCCTGACCGCCACCTGCGCCTTTGCCGCCGACACGCCCGTGACCGTGGCCCACGCAACCTGGGTCGGCTACGGCCCCCTGCACATCGCCAAGGAACTCGGCTACTTCAAGGAACAGGGCCTCGACGTGAACCTGACCATCATCGAGGACGAGTCGCAGTACGCGGCCGCCCTGGCCTCGGGCAACATCGACGGCCTGGGCAACGTCATCGACCGCGAGGTCATCCACTTCGCCAAGGGCACCCCCGAGACCGTCATCTTCGCCATGGACGAGTCCACGGGCGGCGACGGCGTGGTCGCCGCAGGCGGCATCAAGACCGTGGCCGACCTCAAGGGCAGGACCGTGGCCCTGGACAAGTCGTCCACCTCGTACTTTTTCTTCCTGTCCATTCTGGAAAAGAACGGCGTGAAGGAGGACGAAGTGAACATCCAGGAGATGGGCGCGTCCGACGCCGGCGCGGCCTTCGTGGCCGGCAAGGTCGACGCCGCCGTGACCTGGGAGCCCTGGCTGACCAACGCGGGCCAGCGCGAGGGCGGCCATGTCCTGATTTCCAGCCGCGAGATGCCGGGGACCATCGTCGACGTCTTCGTCATGAACGACAATTTTATGGCCAAGTACCCCGAGGCCCCGGCCAAGATGGCCAGAGCCTGGTTCAAGGCCATCGAATGGTACAAGGCCAACCCGGCCAAGGGTGACGAGATCATGGCCAAGGCCTTCGGCCTGTCCGCCGCCGAAGTGGCCGATATGGCCAAGGGCGTGACCTTCAAGGGCGCGGCCGAGAACCTGGCTTTCGTCAAGCCGGGCCAGGGGGGACTCTACGCGGTGGCCGACCGGGCCATCCGCTTCTGGAAGGAGAAGGGCATCATCGAGAAGGACGTCACGGCGGCCGATTTCGTCACGGACAAATACGTCGTCGAAGGCGCCAAGTAGGTGTCGACGCGGCCCAAGGCCAGTCCCGCCCACCGTGCGGGGCTGGCCATCCTTTCCTTCGCCGCGGTGCTGGCTGCCTGGTCCGCGGCCTCCTACGGCGGACTGGTCAAGGAGCTCTTCCTGCCCAAGCCCCACAGCGTGCTGCTGGCCTTCGCCGACATGCAGCGCGACGGGATCCTGCTGTCCTATACCTGGGACAGCGTGTACCGCGTCATGGTCGGGTGGTCCCTGGCCGTGGCCGCGGCCGTGCCGCTGGGCCTCTTCATCGCCACGTCGAGGCGCGGGGCGGCCGTGTG
>DPKT01000360.1 GCA_003542385.1 Desulfomicrobium sp. | reverse complement strand
TTCCAGGGGGTGGAGCAGGCAGCCCACGCGCTCGCCGCCGTCGCGGATCAGGCCGACGAAGGCGCAGTGGTGGAAGTCCGGGACGGGATGGTCGCGACCTTCGATGTCCAGGCGCTCCTGCTCGAAGGCCAGGATGGCGTCGATGGTGCGCGGGACCGAAGCGAAAGCGCGGGTGCGGTCGTCCAGAACGGCCCGCAGGCCCTCGCGGGACAGGCCACGAACGTTGTAGAGCCCGCAGCAGCTGCCGCAGGACGTGCACGGTCCCGTCTGGCAGAGATATACCCCGCCCCGGACCTGTTCATCTTCGGGAAGAATCGGCATCATGGCCCCCATGTCTGTCTCGGGCGGATCCGCCCTGGCCCCTCCAATCTTCAGGAGCCGTCATGACCCTGCATCGTCTGCATCGCACCCAGACTCTGGCCGTGGACCGCGACACGGCCTGGGCCTTTTTCTCCGACCCGCTCAATCTGGCCGCCATCACCCCGCCCTGGCTGGATTTCCGGGTCACGACCCCGAGCCCCGCGCCAATGTACGCCGGCCAGATCCTGACCTACACGGTCCGCGCCCTGCCCGGTGTGCGGGTGGGCTGGGTCACGGAGATCACCCATGTGCGGGAGCCCGACTTCTTCGTCGACGAGCAGCGGCTTGGGCCCTACCGCCTGTGGCACCATCAGCACCGGTTCCGGTCTGTGCCCGGCGGCACGGAAATGGAGGACGAGGTCCACTACGCCCTGCCGTTCTGGCCCCTGGGCGAGGCCGTTCGGGGGATGGTCGCCTCCCGGCTGGAGGCCATCTTCGATTACCGCTGGCAGGCGCTGGCGGGAATGTTCGGACCGGCCTGAACCTGGGTCAGGTCGTTTCCTGCCGGCAGGCGCGGAGCTTGTCCTCGATCCGCTTCTGGATGATGCTGGTCAGCACCCCCGCCCCGAGGATGACCATGCTGGCCAGGCCCGTGGTCACCTCGCCGCCGGGCAGATGATGCCCCGCGGCCGACATGAACATGACCAGCACCAGGAAGCCGATGGCCCAGAAGGCGGCCGGCTCCAGGTACTTGTACTGCTCCAGGGTGCCCTTCTCCACGAGATAGACGGTCATGGACCGCACGAAGAGGGCGCCTATGCCGAGGCCGATGGCGATGAGCCAGAACTTGTTGGTGATGGCGAAGGCCGCCACCACGCCGTCGAAGGAGAAGCTGCTGTCCAGCACCTCCAGGTAGAAAAAGCCCACCAGCCCGTTCCTCCCCGCCACCGTGACGATGTCGCCGCCGCCCACGATGTGCTTGAGCACGTCGATCAGGGCGTGCACGGCGAAGCCGCTCAGGGAACTGATCATGAAGACGTACCTCTCCGCCGAGGGGAGGAACAGGGTCGTCAGCATGACGAAGCCGATGGTCATGCTGGCCGCGGCGTTCTCGACGCTCCCGGCCTTGACGAAGAATCTCTCGATGAAGGGCAGCCAGTGGGTCTCCTTCTCCTTGTTCAGGAAATAGGTCAGGGCAACCATGAGCAGGAAGGTGCCGCCGAAGCCCATGATGCCCATGTGGCTGCCTTCCATGATGTGGCGGTATTCGTCGGGCTGCGTGGTGGCGATGACCCAGGATTGGGCGAAGGGCATGTTCCCGGCCACGGAGACGATGAGGATGGGGAAAAGGATGCGCATGCCGAAGACGGCGATGGCGATGCCGACGGTCAGGAACATGATCCGCCAGAACGGGCTCATGACCCGCAGCACCGTGGCGTTGACCACGGCGTTGTCCAGGGACACGGACGTCTCCAGACAGGCCAGCAGGGTCGTGGTCAGCAGGAAGGCCAGGCCCATGGGCATCCCCCCGGAGTGGAAGCCGAGGTAGAAGGCGGCCGAAAGTCCGACCAGGGAGAGGATGATGGATTCGAGAAAATAGCTGATGGTGCTGCGCTGTTGTTTCATGGCGGGTCTCCCTGGATCTGTGCACGGCGACGAACGTTCGGGAAGCGGGTAGCTCGCCGCCCCTCATACCGTCAAGACGGCACAAAAAAAAGGGGATCGCTCCCCTTTTCGCTTCGGCTTGGGTTTCAGGATCTCACCATTTCCGCTCGTACTTGTTGCGCAGTAGGATGGCCACGGCGTTCATGGACAGAAGCACCACCAGCAGCACGATGATGCCGGCCGAGGTGCGCTCGGTGAAGGCGCGCAGGGATTCCGAGGACCAGACGTAGATCTGGGCCGGCAGGACCGTGGCCGCGCTGGTCACGCCACGGGGCATGTCCTGGATGTAGGCCACCATGCCGATGATCAGAAGGGGCGCGGTCTCGCCGATGGCGCGGGCCAGGCCGATGATGGTCCCCGTCAGGATGCCCGGCAGGGACAGGGGCAGGATGTGGTCCCAGACTACCTGCCAGTGGGTCGCCCCCAGGGCCAGGGCCCCCTCGCGGATGGAGTCGGGGATGGCCCGGATGGCCGCGCGTGTGGCGATGATGATGACCGGCAGGGTCATGAGCGCCAGCGTCAGGCCGCCCACCAGGGCCGAGGAGCGGGGGAAGCCCATGAAGTTGATGAAGATGGCCAGGCCCAGCAGGCCGAAGAGGATGGACGGGATGGCCGCGAGGTTGTTGATGTTGACCTCGACGATGTTCATCAGCCGGTTGTCCGGCGCGAATTCCTCCAGGTAGATGGCGGCCATGACGCCGGCCGGGAAGCTGAAGGCGAAGGTGATGGCCAGGAGGTAGAGGGTGCCCACGGCCGCGGAGAGGATGCCCGCCATTTCCGGAAGCTTGGAGTCGCCGTTGGTGAAGAATCCGGTGTTGAAGGCCTTCCTGATTTTCCCGGCCGCGCGCATTTCGTCGACCTGGCTGACTTCCCGCGGCTTGAGCCGGTTGGCCTTGCCCTTGACGTGCTGGTCCACCTCGGCGTTGGCCAGGACCCAGAGCTTTTCCGTCTTGCCCATGAGATGCGGGTTTTCGCGCAGATGCATGGGCAGGATGCGGGTCACGCCCCGGCTGACCAGGGGCGCGATCTTCTCGTCGATGGCCGAGCGCGGGTTGTCGTAGATTTCCTGGGTGTAGGTCACCTCGACGGCGATTTCGGTCTGCTGGAAGGCCGTGTAGCCCTGCCGCACGATGTCGGCGAAGAAGATGACCAGGAAGATGCCGGCCACGGAGATGGCCATGTAGGAGAGGGCCTTGAACTGGGCCTCGCGGTTCTTGCGCTTGCGCAGGCTGCGCGGGTCGATGTGGATGCTCATGTTTTCTCCTACTCGTATTTCTGACGGAACTTGCGGATGACGGTCAGGGACACGATGTTCAGGCACAGGGTCAGGACCAGCAGGACCAGACCCAGGCCGAAGGCCGCCAGGGTCTCGGGGCTGTCGAAGGCCTGATCGCCCGTCAGGGCGTCGACGATGCGCACGTTGACCGTGGTCATCCCTTCCAGCGGGTTCCACGTCAGGTTGGGCTGCAGGCCGGCGGCCATGACCACGATCATGGTTTCGCCCACGGCGCGGGAGATGGCCAGGAGGCAGGCCGAGACGATGCCCGGCAGCGCGGCCGGCAGCACGACCCGCTTGATGGTCTCCGACGGGTAGGCGCCCAGGGCCAGGGACCCCTCGCGCAGGCTCTGGGGCACGGAGCTGATGACGTCGTCCGACAGGGAGGAGACCAGCGGGATGATCATGATGCCCATGACCAGGCCGGGGCTCAGGGCGTTGGTGAAATCCGCCTGCAGCCCCACGCTTTCGGCCAGGCGCACGATGAAGGGGCTGACCGTGATGGCCGCGAAGAAGCCGTAGACCACGGTCGGGATGCCGGCCAGGATCTCCAGGGCGGGCTTGGCGATGCGCCGGACGCGCAGGGATGCGTACTCGGACATGCAGATGGCCGAGAAGAGGCCCACGGGGATGGCCACGCACATGGCGATGGCCGTGATCATGAAGGTGCCGGCGAAGAGCGGCACCGAGCCGAAGAGGTGCTGCGCGCCGCCGTCCTCGCCGATGGTGGCCCCGTCGGGGTTCCAGGTCGTGCCCGTCAGGAAGTCCCAGAAATTGACGATGCGGAAAAAGTGGACGGCCTCGAAGACGATGGACAGCACGATGCCGATGGTCGTCAGGATGGAGATGAGCGAGGCCAGCAGCAGGACGCGGACGATGGTCTTCTCCAGGGCCGTTCGCACCCGAAGCCCCGGGTTGATGGCCCTGAGGCCGATCCACATGGCGCCTGCGCCGAGGAGCAGGGCCGTGGCCGCGACCATGGGCCAGGGAACCTCCATGAGATCGAAGAGGTCCAGGACCGTCGCGCCCGCGCTGACGACGACCGCGGGCAGGAGCATCCTGGTTACGGCGTACCAGCCGAACAGGTTTTCGGAGGCTTTGTATCTGGCGCTTTGGTCCTGCTGGGCGCGGATTTTCCTGCGGCCCGCGAGATAGCCGAAGAGCGCCAGGGGCAGGAGGCCGGCGAAGAGATATTGGGCCAGGTAGGTTGTGGTCACGAGATTCCTCGCTTTGTGTCGGTCGCGGCAAAGGGCCGGTCCGTCGGATAACGGCTCGGCCCTTCGGGGACATGGTTGAGCCTGGGGCTTACTTCTTCTTCAGGTCATCCAGGGTCAGCTTCTTCTTGGCCAGCACGTCCTCGCGGACCTTGGCGCGGGCGTCGTCAGGCAGCGGGATGAGGCCGATGCTCTTCAGCAGGCCGTCCTTGCCGATCATCTTCTCGCTCATGAACAGCTCCACGTATTCCTTCAGGCCGGGGATGGCGTCGTAGTGGGCGTTCTTGATGTAGAAGTACAGGGAGCGGGAGATGGGGTACGTGCCGGAGGCCACGCTCTCGGCGTCGGGGGTCACGCCGCCGATGGCCGCGGCCTGGATGGAATCGGCGTTCTCTTCCAGGAAGCTGTAGCCGAAGATGCCGAAGGAGTCCTTGTCCTTGGAGAGCTTCTGCACGATCAGGTTGTCGTTCTCGCCGGCCGGGACGTAGGCGCTGTCCTGGCGGATCTTCTTGTAGCCCTTCTCGTAGCCCTCGATCTTGCCGCAGACCTTCTCGACGACCATCTCCTCGAAGGCGTCGCGGGTGCCGGAAGAGGTCGGCGGACCGTAGAAGACGATCTTGCGGGCGGGCAGGTTCGGGTTGATCTCGTTCCACGTCTTGTAGGGGTTCGGGACTATCTTGCCGTCGACGGGCACGTCGGCGGCTACGGCCATGGCCAGTTCCTCAAGGGTGATGCTCATGGGCTCGTTGTCCTTGTTCTGGGCGATGGCGATGCCGTCGTAGCCGATCATGGCCTCGGTGATGTCGACGACGCCGTTTTTCTCGGCGGCTTCGAACTCGCTGTCCTTCATGCGGCGGGAGGAGTTGGCGATGTCGGGGGTGTTCGGGCCCATGCCGGCGCCGAACAGCTTGTGGCCGCCGCCGGAACCCGTGGACTCGACGACGGGGGCGGGAAATTTGGTGGTGGCGCCCAGCTCTTCGGCCACGTAGCTGGAGAAGGGGAAGACGGTGGACGAGCCGGTGATTTTGACCTGGTCACGGGCGTGGGCCATGCCGCTGCCGACGACCAGCAGGGCCAGGGCCAAAACGGCTTTCTTCAGGAAACGGTTCATAATGGTGCCTCCTTGGCGATGTTTCAAACTTGAGTTTCGCATCATGCGTTGGAGGACTAACTAGGCGCGCAATGTTACAGGATGTTGAGGCGATTGTGACGGAGATGTGACAGCGGGGACGCGAACGCATGGTCGACTGATAACCCATGTCGGGCGCCATGAAAAGCGGGTTGCGGGAAATTGTCGCGTCGTCCGAAAAAAAGCGAGCCCCCGGGTCGAGGGGGCTCGCTTGCCGACTTCGGGACAGGCGGAGGCCGTTTAGCTTGCGGCGCCGGCCTGGGCCTTGCGGCCGTTCCACATGCTGCCGAGGATGATGACGGAGCCGACCAGGAGGGCCAGGCACATGGAGGCGAAGCTCACGTTCTTGAGCAGGCCCAGGGTCGATTCGGGCAGTTCCATCAGGCCAAGCTTGACCAGATAGGTCGGCAGGGCCAGGCCGCGGCTGACGGCGACGATGAGCATGATGGTGGCCATGACCATCTTGATCATGTGCGGCCGGACATAGGTCGTGCCGATGGCCCCGAGCTGCACGCCCAGGAGCGACCCGCCCAGGATGATGAGCACCAGGCGGATGTCGACCATGCCGTGCATGGCCCAGTTGATGGAGCCGCCCAGACCCATGACGAAGGCGATGACGAGCTCCGTGGCCGAGGCCATGAGGCCGGGCACGCCGATGACATAGATCATGCCGGGCACGCCCACGAACCCGCCGACGGCGATGGTGGCGGCCAGAATGCCGGTGGCGAAGCCCACGGGCAGGGTGAACCACAGGGAGATGCGCAGGCCCGAGCGGGGAAAATTGATCATGGGCCACAGTTCGACTTTCTGCAGGCGCTTGGCCAGGGCCGTCGTTTCCTCTTCGCCGCCGTTGCGGGCGCACTTGATGGCGTCTTTCATGACGTAGCCGCCCACGAAGACCAGCACGAAGACGAAGGACAGGCTGACGTAGAGATCCGACCCGGCCTGGCCCCACATGGCCAGGATGATCTGCTGGATCTTGATGCCGACCTGCACGCCGATGCCGGCCGATGCGGCCATGATCAGGCCCATCTTCACGTCCACCTGGCCGTAGCGGAAGCGCTTGATGGCGCCGACCAGGGCCTTGGGGAACTTGTGGCACATGTTGCTGGCCACGGCCACGGTGCCGGGCACGCCCAGGCTCATCATGCCCGGGGTCAGCACGAAGGCGCCGCCGGAGCCGATGAAGCCGCTGACCAGGCCGCCGATAAAGCCGACCAGGAAGAGGAAGGTGATGGCCATGGCGTTGAGGTCGATGAACTTGGTGGGGTCGAGGCTTAAGATATCCATTGTGATGTCTCCTTCGTGACGGGCGATCAGGCGTTGAGGACTGGGTGCTGGGCCGGGCGCTTGGTGGCTTCGACGGTCTTGCGGGCTTGCTTGTGGACCGCGGAGATGCCCAGGGTCGCCCACAGGTTGCTGGCGAACTCGCCGTGCAGGTAGGACACGGCGAAGACCGTGGCGATGGGACCGGCCGCCCAGAAGGAGCCCTGGGCGAACTGGGCCGCGATGGCGTCCCCGTATGCGAAAAATCCCGTGTAGAAGGCTGCGGTCAAGGCGCCGAAGACGAGAGTCTTTCCGATGGGTTTCGATGTCTTTTCAGATGAGGCCATTGTGTTCTCCATGTTGGTTGTATCCGCTTGCAGCGGTTGAGTTGCGTTGGATCGATCCCGCCTCCGGGACGGCCGTCACTTCACCGTGAAAAGCGCCAGACCTGTCTGGCCGAGCACCTGCTCGCCCTCTTCAGGTTCGCTGAGGATGAATTCGATGCGGCCGCAGCTGCGGACGAGCTCGCTCACGGCCTCGTCCACGGTGCCGAACCGCACTTCGTGCTGGACGTTCAGATGCTGCCGCTCAGCGGCCTGGCGCCAGGCGTCGGCGGCGCTGTCCGCCAACTGGGTGAACGACTTGCGCCAATTGGGGTCTTTCTTGGGCAGTCCGACGCTCAGGAAGAGCAGGTCGCTGCCCATCCGTTCCGCCACGCTCAGGGCGTATTCCCCCAGGTGCGAGGAGAAGGTGCAGCCATGTCCGATGACCAGAATGCGCCTGCGCCCCGTGCCGCTGTGCCGGATGACGTCCGAGGCCAGCATATGTTCCCCGGCCTCGGCCAGGGTCACGGCTTCGGTGTAGTCGGCCAGGCGGTCTTCGACGGATTTGGCGCGCCGCAGGCTGGGCGAGCCCGGGTGCAACGTGTTTCGTAACCAGTTTCGAGGCATCTGTTCGCTCCTGCGCAGTTGTGGGCCTATTTGGCGTGGAGCGTGGGACGCGGGCGCTTTTCGACCTGCTTGACGGCATCGGCCTTGACCGCCGTCTGGCGGCTTTCACCCTTGAGCAGAATCTGGGCGTCCTTGGTCATTCCCCGTTCGGCAAAGGCATTGGCTGCGTAGGTGTCTTCAATCGTTTCTCGGATGGTGCTCATTTTGCTAACCTCGCGTTAAAAGTGATGACCGGCCTTAAACAAGGCTCGTGCCAGAACGATTTTTTGCTCTAACATGCTGAAATCAAGATTGTAATTTTGAGTGGAAGGTCGGCGGGGTTTTGTGCGATGTTGCAAATTACAACGCCGCAAACGTGAAATCCATAACAAGCCCGGTTTGCCGGAGGCGCTGCAGATTGCAGCGTCGTTGCAGATTGCAACGCCGGTACTCGAAAGGGCGCCAGGCAGGGGATTGATCGATGTTTTTTCGCAAGCAGGAAGTTGAGGCGCCGGCCCCGGCGGAGGACCCGACGGGGCTTCGGGAGAAATGCCGGCAGGCCGATGTGCCCGAGAACGTGCGGGCGGTGCTGGAGTCGGAGATCGGCCGGATGGAGAAGACAGACTCGTCCGTGGGGGAATACTCCATCGCCCTGAACTACGTGGAGACGATCCTGGCCCTGCCGTGGGGCGCCCTGACCCAGGACAATCTCGACCTGGGCCAGGCGGCCAAGGTCTTCGACGGCAGCCACGCCGGTCTGGGTCAGGTCCGGGAGCGAGTGCTGGAGCATCTTGCCTCCCGCGTGCTGCAGACCAGGCGCCGGGCCTCGCTGCTGGTCGTCGACGACGAGCCCATCGCCCGCTCGAACCTGCGGCACGTCCTCGACCGCGAAGGCTACGACGTGGACGTCGCGGCCAACGGCGAGGAGGCCCTGGAGCTGCTCAGGCGCAAGGAGTTCGACTGCATCGTCACGGACCTGAAGATGGAGCGCATGGACGGCATGCAGCTCCTGGAGGCGGCCCGGGACGTGGCCCCGGATGCCAGGTTCATCCTCGTCACGGGCTACGCCACCGTGGACACGGCCGTGC
>DPKT01000033.1:6355-6659 GCA_003542385.1 Desulfomicrobium sp. | reverse complement strand
AACGCCCTGGAACTCTCGGCCCGCATCCGGACCGTCCTGCGGCGCGTGCGGCGCAGCGAGCCCGCGGCCCCGTGCCGTTCAGGCGAGGTTTGCCTGAACTACCGCGACCACACGGCCACCATCCACGGCCGGGAGGTCGGCCTGACCAGGACGGAGTTCGCCCTGCTGGAGCTTTTCGTCTCCCACGCCGGGGAGACCCTGTCGCGCGATTTCATCCAGGGCCAGAACTGGGCGGACTCCAAGCTCTATTCCAACAGCCGGGCCGTGGACGTGCACGTGCAGCGCCTGCGCAAGAAGATCGAGG
>DPKT01000033.1:6157-6349 GCA_003542385.1 Desulfomicrobium sp. | reverse complement strand
TGACCATCCCCGGGGTGGGGTACAGATTCGAGACGACATAGGGGTGAAGGTCCGCTTCGGGCCGGACAGCCGCGATGTCTTTGGAGGGTCGTGGCGTCTGGCGCCCGTGAACTGTGGAGAGGCTGGAAAAGAGGGGGCCGGGAATCGGATTCCGGGTGTGCGGCGGGCAAAAAAAAGCCCGTCGGGGACGGG
>DPKT01000033.1:0-6116 GCA_003542385.1 Desulfomicrobium sp. | reverse complement strand
GGGCCTCGTTGACCTTCAGGGCGCGGCCCTGCATGTCAGCGCCGTTCAGGGCCTGGATGGCCTTGCGGGCGCCTTCTTCGTCCATCTCGACGAAGCCGAAGCCACGGGAACGGCCGGTCTCACGGTCTTCGATGACGTGGGCGGAAGTGACTTCACCGTGCTGGGAAAACATGTTCCGCAGATCGGCATCGGTGGTGGACCAGGGCAGATTACCAACATAGATGTTCTTAGCCAAGACAATAACCTCAAAGAAAAAAAGTAAATAGAGAAGTACTCTTTTCCCGCTGCAAACAGCTGCCAGCAGGATGGCGAAGGCGGAAGTCGGTTTGGGCCAAGTACTCCGTCCGCGCACAAAGTCTGTTGTCCCTAGTTTGGGCCGTGTCCGAAGTCAACATATTTCTTTCTCCAAAACAGATAAATTTTCTCGGCGTTCTCTACTGTCGTTGGCCGGGATCATCCTTCGCAGGTTTCCGGAAGGGTGAAGGTGAAGACGCTTCCGCCGCCGGCGCCGTCCTCGACCCAGATCCTCCCGCCGTGGGCGCGCACGATCTGGCTGCAGATGGCCAGGCCGAGTCCCGTTCCCCCCGGCTTCTCCCCCCGGCCCGACGACGGCGCCGTGTGGAACTTCTTGAAAATGGCCTCTCTGTCCTCGGGCGGGACGCCGGGTCCCTGGTCCGTGACCCGCACACGAATTTCGCCTCCTGCGCGGACGAGATCGAAGGCCACCGTTCCGCCAGGAGGGGAATACTTGATGGCGTTTTCCGTGAGGTTGACGAGGACCTGTTCGATGCGCTCCATGTCCATGCACGCGCGCATGGGTTCCGCTGCGGGGAGGCGCATGTGTACGTTGCGTTCCTCTGCTTGCTGAGATAATATATCAATTACCTCCCCAATAAGCTCGGACAAATCCCCATTCATGAAGTTCCACTGCACCTTGTCCGCCTCGATGCGCGTGATGTCGAAGATGTCCGTGACCAGATGCACCAGGCGGCGGAGGTTCTTGTCCATTATCTGCAGGTAGTCCTGCCTGTCGGCGGCGGTCTCGGTGCGCCGCAGGTAGTCGAGCCCGCCGCGGATGGAGGTCAGGGGCGAGCGCAGCTCGTGGGACATGGTGGCCAGGAATTCCGTCTTGAGGCGGTCCAGGGTTTTCAGTTCATCGTTGGCCTTGGCCAGTTCGCCCGTGGCGCTGCGCACCTTCTCCTCCAGTCTGCTCCGGCCCTCCTCCAGCTTGCCGCTCATGTCCTGCAGGGCCCGGCCCAGGCGGTCCATCTCGTCGCCGCTGCCGATGTGCATCTCTCCGGGGAATTCGCCGCGACTGATTCCGTCGGCCATGGCTTCCAGCCGTCCCAGGGGCCTCAGGACCAGGTGCCGGACCAGGAAATAGAGGGTCATGACCGTCAGCACGATCAGGGCCAGGGCGGAGAGGAAGAGTTGGGACCTGCTGCGGCTGAGGGAATCGAGCACGTGCTGGGCCGGCAGGTAGATGCTCAGGCACCCGCTGATGGTGCCGCGCGTGTAGTTCTTGTGGCAGGACAGGCAGGCCTCGTCGACGAAGAGTGGGGCGGAGTACTGGAACACGGCCTCCCCGTTGTGCCGGTCGAGGACGTAATACTCCCGGCTTCCGGCCTGGGCGAAGCTCTGGATGGCCGCCAATTCGAACTCGTCGGGGCGGTTTTCCGGGTTCATGGGCGCCAGTCCCGCCAGCCGGAAGCGGTAGAGGTTCTGGTCCAGGGAGTAGAGGGAGAGGCGCTTGGTGACCATGGACGGGGTGAAGCGCTGCAGGGTGCCGCGCTCCGTCTCAAGCAGGTCGGAGTAGAATCCCGCGCCGCCCCGGGCGCCGGGGGAGTCTTGGCGGATGAAGACGCCCTGGCTGTCGGACACCCACTGTCTGGTCAGGATGATCTGCTGGGTCAGGACGCGGGCCTGGTTGATCATCTGGGTCCAGGCCTGCCGTTCCTCGGCCATGGCCTGCCAGAAGAAGATGATCCCCAGCAGCGGGACGACGATGCAGATGATGGCAGAAACGAACTTGAGCTGCAACGAGCCCTTGAATGCGCGCATGGTGAGCCCTCCGGCCATGCAAATGATCCGAGAAGCGTCTGTTCGTCAATGCCCGGGCATTCGTTTCGGTCCGTTGTTTGCAAAGAGCCGTTCCGAACATGTCGGCGGGAAGAGTTTGCAGTCGGGATGCAGAAAATACAGCGTCCCGTTGTGGTGAAGCAGTCTGATGTGTTTGTGATGTTTCGTGTTTTTATCCATATGAATTTGACAAAAATTTGGCGAAATCGCTCGGGGGTGAAGTGAGCAGAATCACTCGGCATTCAGGAATGATCGGAAGCCTCTCTCAAGCCTCTTCTTTGAGCCCCTGGGTTGTACTGCGTGCAGTGGTGTTCACGGGTTTTCTGCTGGCCATGCTGATTCTCATGCCGGGACGGGTCGACGCATGGCAGGGGCAAGTCGTCAAGGTCTTGGACGGCGACACTGTAGAGGTGAAGAATTGCAACGGGAAAACCGTACGCATTCATTTGTACGGAGTGGAGGCGCCGCGCAAGTCCCAGTATTTCGGCAATGAATGTGCGCAGTATTTTGCAGGGCTGGTGCAGAACAAGACGGTGCACGTCATCAACGTGGGGCGCGATCTGCTGGGCCGCATGCGCAGCCTGGTCTGGATCGACGGCATGAGCGTCAACGAAGAGATGGTTCGGGCCGGGTACGCATGGGTCAGCAACCCGGTCGGGCTGTCTCCGTCCTGTGAAAAATGGATGGGCGTGCAGGTCGCGGCCAGGGAAGGCAGGGCGGGCCTGTGGCACGGTCTTCAGCAGTACCTGGACCGGGGGCGCGTGCCGGACCTGCCGCCGAGCTGCCCGATTTTTTAGCGTAGGAGCTGGCTTCCTCATTCAAAAATCGTTCGGGCTGTCATGGCGGCCTGAACGATTTTTTGATTTGGCCATGTCTTGACAAGCAATGATCGGGTGTGTGAAATATTGACACGATAAAAAATAAAAAAGTGTCTCAATGCCCGTGTTCTGGTCCGGATCGCTTGAAATGTGACTGCCATTCCCGGGACGGTAACCAGTACGACAGGTGAACTGCAAATTTTAACAAGTTGGAGGATGCACATGTACTTCGCAACAGCCGGAATAGACGTGTCTCCCTGGCTTCCGCCACTGGCCGCGTTCGTCGTGTCCCTCTTCACCTCCATGGGCGGGGTGTCCGGAGCGTTTCTTCTCCTGCCCTTCCAGATGTCATTTCTGGGCTATACGGCACCTTCGGTCAGCGCCACGAACCAGGTTTTCAACATCGTAGCCATCCCCAGCGGAGTTTATCGATATCTCAAGGAAAAACGCATGGTCTGGCCCCTGACCTGGGCAGTGATCCTCGGCACCCTGCCCGGGGTCATCCTCGGCGCGGTGATCCGGGTCAGCTATCTGCCGGACCCGAAGAGCTTCAAGGTCTTTGCCGGACTGGTGCTGGCCTACATCGGGGCGCGCATGGTCCGTGATCTGATCAAGGGAAAGGAGAAAAAGTCGGAGAGCACCTTCCGTCAGGCCGTGAAGGACTCCAAAGGCTCGGCGGCGGCAGGGCAGGTCACGATCCGCGAATGTTCCATGAAGCGGATTAGTTACGAATTCGCGGGCGAAACCTACACCACTTCGACCGCCACCATCTTCGTCATGAGCCTCGTCGTCGGCGTGGTTGGCGGCGTGTACGGTATCGGCGGAGGTTCCATCGTTGCGCCGTTCTTCGTGTCCATCTGCGGTCTGCCGGTTTATACCGTGGCCGGCGCGGCTCTCATGGGCACCTTGGTCACGTCGGTGGCCGGAGTGGCTTTCTACCAAATCCTGGCGATTTTTCACGCCGGGCAGTCCGTCGCCCCCGATTGGGGGCTGGGCTTCCTCTTCGGCCTGGGCGGGATGTGCGGAATGTACTGCGGAGCCCGCCTGCAAAAGCACGTCCCGGCTCGTCTGATCAAGACCATGCTCTCGGTCATCATCCTTGGCACGGCTCTCAAGTACGTTGCCGGTTTCTTCGTTTAGACTTCCAATAGATACAGTTTGGGAGGCGGCCGAGCCTGACGGGTTCGGCCGCCTCAGGCTCAGAGACATTTTTATTCCGACTTTTTCATACCTTCCTTTCCATCCCCGTTGCTCGGCAAATAGACGATCCGCGCGCCGCTGACCCGGGCGATCTCATCCAGTTCGCATTTGCGGGCGTGCTCCGCGTGAATCTTGATATCGCCGGTGGTGCCGACCACGCGGAAGCGGGGGCGCTTTTCGCCCTTTTCGACCTTGCGTCTTTCACGTACAAAAATAAAGCTGCTCATGGGGCCTCCCTGGTTGAAGTGGTATTTGTTATAGTGAAAATATGTTCTCAAAGGATATATGTTAATGAGTGAAAAAGAATCCTGCGCCCGGCACGCCGGGGGCGCCAAGCCCGAACGGTACATCCAGCCGTCCATCCTCATGGCTCTCCTGGACGGGCCGTCCTACGGCTATCAGCTGCTGCAGCGGTTGCCGGAATACGGATTCCTGCGCGACGATGTCCCGCCTGGGATGATCTACCGCCATCTGCGCCAGATGGAGGAGGAGAAGCTGGTCGAGTCCAGGTGGGAGGCCGAAGGGTCCGGGCCGGCCAAGAGGGTGTACGTCATGACCGCCGAGGGCGGCGAGGTCCTGGAGGCCTGGGTCGCGCACATGGAGCGCAAGGCGGGGCGACTCCTCGATTTCGTCAGGAACTACCGGCTGCGCCTCGGCCCGGCCAAGGTTTGAGGAGGGACAGGGAATGAGCGTCGAAATACCCATTCTGTCCGACGTGGTCATGATCTTCGGGCTGTCCAGCGCCGTCATCATCGCCAGCCACCGCTTCAAGATCCCCCCGGTCATCGGCTTCCTGCTGACGGGCGTCCTGGCCGGGCCTTTCGGCCTCGGCCTCGTGGGCGCCAAGCACGAGGTCGAGATCTTCGCCGAGATCGGGGTAATCCTGCTGCTCTTCGTCATCGGCATGGAGCTGTCCCTGGAGGAGCTGCAGCGCCTCAGGAAGCCGGTCTTCATCGGCGGTGCGGCCCAGGTCCTGCTGACCATCGCCGTGTTCGAGCTGCCCTTCATGGTCTTCGGGGTGGGGCTGGGCAAGGCCGTGTTCATCGGCTTCCTGGCCGCGCTGTCGAGCACAGCCATCGTGCTCAAGCTCCTGGCCGAGAAGGCCCAGCTGGGCGCGCCCCACGGCCGCATCTCCTTGGGCATGCTCATCTTTCAGGATGTGGCAGTGGTGCCCATGATGCTCCTCGTGCCGCTGCTGGCCGGTTCTGGGGGCAACCCGTGGATGTCCCTGGGCGAGATGGGCCTCAAGGCGGCCCTGGTCGGCGGCGTCCTGCTGGTGGCGGCCAGGAAGTTCATCCCGCGGATCCTGGAGGCCGTCATCCGCACGCGCAGCCGCGAGCTCTTCCTCATGACCACCCTGGGCCTGTGCTTCGCCATCGCCCTGCTGACCTCGAGCGTGGGCCTGTCCCTGTCCCTGGGCGCCTTCCTGGCCGGGCTCATCATGAGCGAGTCCGAGTACAGTCACTCGGCCCTGGAAGGGGTGCTGCCCTTCCGCGACGTGTTCACCAGCGTCTTTTTCGTGTCCATCGGCATGCTCCTGGACCCGGCCTTCGTCGTCACGCACCTGCCGCAGGTCCTGGGGCTGACCGCGACCATCCTGGTCCTCAAGGCCGCGTTGGCCGCCGTGGCCGGCCGACTCCTGGGCTACCCGTGGCACGTGGCCATCCTGGGGGGCCTGTGCCTGTGCCAGATCGGCGAGTTCTCCTTCGTCCTGGCCGGCGTGGGCATGGGCAGCAATCTGCTGACCGACACGGAATATCAGTACTTTCTGGCCGTGGCCATCATGACCATGGCCGTGACGCCCTTCCTCATTGCCGCCGTCCCGGCCATATCCGAACGGCTCGTGAAGCTCATGCCCCCCGGCCTCAAGGCCGCGCCGCCCCGTGAGGCCGAGGCCGAAATGAGCGACCACCTCGTCATCGCCGGCTTCGGCCTGGGCGGGCACCATCTGGCCCGGGCGGCCAAGGCGGCGGGCATCCGCTACGTCATCCTGGAGATGAACCCCGACACCGTGCGCCG